>JACRCE010000094.1 GCA_016213015.1 Deltaproteobacteria bacterium
CGCTTTTGCGGCGAAGCAATCTCTAAGTTGTTGATTTCCTTGAAGACGAGATTGCTTCGCGTTGCTCGCAATGACGTGTTAGTGAATTAATCAGAGCTTCCTAAGATATAGCCGTTGAAAAAACAGGCCCATTCCCCGCTTGATACCCGCATAACACTCAAGAGACATGCCATTACCGGAAAAAGGCCGTTTACGGCGCGCCGCTCCCCTGATTGACAACGCCTGAACATTCTGTTAATTTGCGGTTATAGGCTAAGAACGACGCGAGGTTACATGAACAAGGGCAAGATACTCGTAGTGGACGACGACGCCTTCTTCAGGAAGGTATTTACCGACCATCTTTCAAGCGCGGGCTACAACGTTACCGGCGTGTCAAGCGGCGCGGTTGCGCTGAATATCGTCGAAAACGAGCCGGTTGACCTCGTGATAACGGACATCGTGATGCCGGAGATGAGCGGAGTAGACCTCCTGCACAAGATAAAACAGCACAACAGCCTCATTGACGTAATAGTCGTTACCGGACACGGCACCATCGAATCCGCGATAGAGACATTGAAGTCCGGCGCCTTCGACTACCTGAGAAAGCCCGTCAACGAAATAGAGCTTCTCCACACGGTCGAACGCTGCATGGAGATGAAGAAGATACTCGAAGAGAATCAGGGCATGAAGCAGTCCTTGAAGCTCCATGAGGCCAGCCGCGTCATCACCGCCACGCTCGACGTAATGAAACTCTACGATGCCGCCATTGACGTCTTCATGCAGTCGGTTGCCTCCGGCGCCGGGCTTGTAATCGTATACGAGCCTGGGATTAAAAGATTCGACATCAAAACCATGAGACATCTGAACATAGACGCCGCCGAGACGCTTGCCGGAGCGTTTATGGCGGTGCGGGAGAAGCTCGTTCGAGAAGCGGGGCATGTGAACGCCATGCCTCTGGCCGAACTTGAAGGCATAGGGTTTGAAGCGCTCGAAGGCTATTCGCACCTGCTTATAGCGCCATTTCTAAGGACTTATGAGGCGTGCGGATTCATGGCGCTGCTTAATCGTGCCGGATGGGACGCCGGGGATATGGCAAGCGCGACTTTTATAGCCGAACACGCGGCGCAGGCGTTTGAAAACGCGCGGCACTTCTCGGACGCGAAACAGACGGCCTTCATCGACAGCCTCACCGGCCTGTATAACGCCAAGTACCTCGAGACGGCCATCGACCGCGAGGTAAAACGCGCCGACAGGCTCCTTTCCCCGCTTACCGTGCTGTTTCTCGACATAGACGACTTCAAGAACGTAAACGACTCCAACGATCACCTTGCGGGGAGCAGGGTGCTCATAGAAGTCGGGAAACTCATACTCAAATGCGTCAGGGAGGTCGATACCGTCATACGGTACGGAGGGGACGAGTATGTCGTGATTCTCGTAGACGCTGATTTCAACGTTGCCGAGCGCATCGCTGAAAGGATACGCTCATCCACGGAGAAACAGAGATTCCTTGAGGATGAAGGGTCCGATATAAGGCTTACCGTCTCCATAGGGCTGGCCGCCTACCCGGTGCACACAAGGGACAAGCTGGAGATTATAAAGATCGCCGACCAAGCCATGTACCGCGCCAAAAACGCGTCGAAGAACGCGGTATTCCTTGCGCCGGTGCCGCCTGCGGCATGATGAATCGGTCTCATTCAGCGGCCCGCGCCGAGACAAGCCTTTGCGATACCTTGATAAACCCGTCGTCGCCCACTGAGGCTATTACCCCTGTGTTGTACCAGCCCTCATGGAGCGCGCCGGCCGTTTTTTCAGGGTTCTTCCAGTAACCGTCCGAGACGGACGGCCCTTTTACAAGCAGAACGCCTTCCATGCCGCTTTGAAGCTCCTCGCCGCTATCCGGCGAGACGACCTTTACGGTAATCCCCGGTATAGGGTGCCCCACCGTGCCTTCTATCCTGCCGGTTTGTCGTATACCCTTTTCTTCAACGTCAGGCACGTTAACGGACAGCACCGGGCCGATCTCGGTTGAGCCGTACCCCTCCAGAAGCGGCTTTCCGAATCTGTTCCTGAATATCCTTGCCGTTGTCTCGGCGAGTCTTTCGCCGCCGGTAACGGCGTACCTTATCGTCTGAAGCGCCTCAGGCGGCGCGTCCTTTGAAAGCGACAGATAAAATGAAGGCGTGCCGACCATCATTGCCGTTCCCGGCGCGCTTGCAAAACCGCCCATTGCCTTTACGTTCGCCTCCGAGGAACAATACCGGACGGTCAAACCGTTTATGAGCGGATACCATAGGCCGACCGTATAGCCGAAGGAATGATAAAACGGAAGCGCGGAGATAAGCGCGTCCTTGCCCTGCATGTTGAAAAGTTGCGAAAACCCTTCTATGTTGGACAGCACGTTATGATGCGTAAGCCTTACTCCGCACGGCTCGCCCTCGTGACAGCCGGTAAAGATGATTGTCGCAAGGGCAAACGGGTCGGCCTTGCCCTTGCAGTAGAGAGCGCAAATAGCCCTGTATGCAAACGCGGACGACGCAATGCGCGCTCCGAGGCGTCCAAACGCGCCGGCATCAAGCAGCATGTCTTCAATGCACACGAACCCCGGAGCGTCTTCTCGCTTTGCCTTGCCCATCCATGAGCGTGTCGTTATGATAAGGGTAATGCCGCACTGCTCCATGATAGAGGCTATGACCCGCTCGCTTGCCGACGTGCCGACGTTGATCGGTATTTTACCCGCCATGAGGACTGCGATATTGGCTATCGCCGCATGCGCGCCCGGCTCGGCCGATATGCCGACCATGTCCTGCCCTTGAGCGCGGCGTCTTATCCGCCGCGATATTGCAAGGGACAGCGAGAGCGCCTTGCCCCACGTCACCACGACGCCCGTGTCGTCGGCCATGCAAGGCGCATTGAGGCGCGACTTGGCGGCCTTGATGAATCTAAGATGCAGGCAGTCCTCGCCCTCCCGTCTGTACTTGACCGCTTCGCTCCCAAGTTCCATCACGGCCGTCCTTACACGCTGAATCTTTGCGCTTGAGGGAAGCGCCCTGCCGAACGACGCCGTAACGCGCCTTGGGAAGGCCGAAGGCAGCTTCCAAAAAAAACTCCCGCCCTTGAAGCTGAATATCGAACCCCACACCCTGTCGAGGTGAACCGGTATGACCGGCACGTCGAGTCCCTCGACTATCCGCTCAAGCCCCTTTTTGAAAGGCAGGAGATTGCCGGTGCGCGATATCGCGCCCTCGGCAAATACGCACACCACGTGGCCCGCCTCAAGCTCTTTTCGCGCGGCCTTGATGGACTCCAAAATATCTTTTTTATCCCCGTCGGAGACCGGTATGGCGTGAAGATGCTTAAGCGCCCAATTAAGCGCCCTGTGCTCATAAAAATAACGGTATATCATGAAGCGGATGAAGCGGTGGACGCATGCCCCGACCAGCAGGCCGTCGATGAAGGACAGGTGGTTGCAGACCAGAAGCGCGGCCCCGCGCACGGGAACATTCTCCTTCCCGACTATGCGTATCTTGTAGAAGGTGTGCGTGAGAAACCACAGTGAAAAACGCAACAAGAACTGTGGAAGCGCCTTTATCACGGCGATGGTGCACAGCATGGTTATTATGCCGAAGACGAAGACTATGCGGTCCGGCATTATCCCAAGCAGGTCTCTTAATGCCCAAAGCACGCCGGATGCGACGAGTATGCTCGCGGTGCCGATGAAGTTGGTCGTGGCTATGAGCCTGCCTTTTTCAGTGCCGCTGCTCCTGTGCTGCAGCATCGCGTTCATGGGCACTATGAACAGCCCGCCGAAAAAGCCGAGGAGCACGAGGCAAACGGCCACGCGCATGTACGATCCCGAGGACAAGGCCAAAATGACGGCGACCAGCCCCATGCCTATGGAGCCGATCGGCACAAGACCCGGCTCTACCTTGTCGCCTGAGAGCCGTCCCGCGATTATGGAGCCGACGCCGATGCCGACAGCGAGGAACGTTATAAGGATGCCTATCCACGTATCGGTCAACTTCATCACTTCCTTGCCGAGGAGCAGTATATCCATCTGCAATATCGCGCCGAGAAACCAAAAGTATGTTATCGAGGCCACGGCAAGGAACAGAAAGCGGTCCTTTTTCAACGCCGCGATGCCGTGTCCTATCTCGGACCACGGATTGAGGACGAGCGGCATCGAAGCGCCGGACGCCTTGACGCGCGAGATGCCGAAGCTCATTACGGTGCCGATGACGGCCACGACAATCATAATGCCGCCTATGATGACGAGAGAGTCCTTCCATGCCGCGAACATAAAGGTGCCCGTTGCTGTGCCGAGTATGATGGCAAGGAAGGTGCTCATCTCAAGCACGCCGTTGGCGCGGGAGAGTTCCTTCTCAGGGAGCATCTCAGGCAGTATCCCGTACTTCGCGGGGCTGAAAAACGTGGAGTGAGTGGCCATGAGAAAAAGCGTAACGAGCATGTACTCTATCCTGCCGGACAAGAGCGCGAACGCGCCGAACACGGCCGCTATTATCTCGAAGCTCTTGGTGACTATAAGAACGGATGTTTTGCTGTACCTGTCGGCAAAGTAGCCGGCATAGCCTGAAAAGAGGAAGAACGGCAGGATGAAGACCGCGCCCACGAGCGATACATACCCGCCGCCCGAGGAACCGGCCATGTTGACCGCGATCATGGATAAGACTATCTTGAATACGTTGTCGTTGAATGCCCCGAAGAACTGCGTCCAGAGGAAGGATTGGAAGCCTAAGGATTTGAGTATCCCTTTGTATTGACCCAGAGACATGACGCCGCTCGCATGTAGATGTCAACCGTATTCCGTGAGGTTATAATTGTCTTTGTCGGAATACTATAATAGAAAACCGCCTTGAAGTATAGTAACATCTTACAGTCAATGGAAACCAAACAAAAAGACGCCCCGTTCTTCTCGGACATCTGCCGGATTGCCTGCGGCGGGCTGTGTTGCGATCCATGGTGGGGCATCATCTCCTATTCCGTCATAAAGAAAGGCGGCTCGTCGAACCTTGCCTCGTTCAAACAGGAGCTACAAGACGGCATAATAAGCAGGGTGCGGCGGATACGCGAGGCTTACATTACCAACGAGACCTTGGCAAAGCCGCTCTTTGACGCGCCTGAAAGGTATAACGTCATTGTTAGGGGCATAAGCGGCCTTGGGCAGGCCATAAGGCTGGACCTCCTGGCCATGTTCGCATTCAGATGCCGCTTTTTGTCTCCTGAAAAATCCTGCCTTATACACCCGTCCATCAATAACGGCAAAGAGATACGCCCGCCCCATTGCGCCTTTACAGGCTCGATAACCGCAAAACAGGGAGAGCAGGGATACTGCCGCATAATACATGCGGCAGATGGCGCACAAGGCGCGGCCATTGACGAGGCGATAACGGCTGAAAAAGGCGCGGCCGGCCGGCATTACGACGAAGGGTTTGCGACCGTTGAGGAGGCGGCATCATCTGTAATCGAACGGCTCAAAAGACACTGCGCTTCAAACGCACCGGCAAAGAGCGGCCTCAATGCAACGGAGGCCGGCAGGAACGACCCGTGCCCTTGCGGAAGCGGGAAAAAATATAAGAAGTGCCACGGGGCGTGAGTCCCGTCAAAAGCAAAAAGGGGTCAGGTCTACTTTCTTGACATTACATAATCATGAAGATGTCAAGAAAGTAGACCTGACCCCTATGCTACAGCCTGACCGCAACGGCCTTTAATCCTTACATCCCTCCCCGCATCGCCTCAAGCCGCTGGATGCGCTCTTCTATGGGCGGGTGCGTGCTGAAGATTTTCAAGAGGCCGCCGCCGGAGAGAGGGCTTACTATCAACAGGGCGCTTGCGGACTGGTTTACGCCCTCCATCGGGATGCGCTTGTTGTAGTAGTCGAGCTTTCTCAACGCATTCGCAAGGTAGATGGGGCTGCCAGCGATGCGCGCGCCTGCGTTGTCCGCGCCGTACTCCCTTGAGCGCGATATGGCCATCTGGATTATCATGGCCGCAAGGGGCGCGACTATCATCATGACTATCGCGACGAGCGGGTTTGATCCCCTGTCGTCGTCGCGGCTCGAACCGCCGAACAAGGAGGCGTAATACGCCATATGGGAAAGATAGCTTATTGCCCCGGCTATCGTGGCCGCGATCGTCGCGATCAGTATGTCCCTGTTCCTTATATGGGCAAGCTCGTGTCCTATGACGCCTTCAAGCTCCTGTTGATTAAGGAGCTCCATTATGCCGGTCGTTACGGCAACTGCCGCGTGTTTCGGATTACGTCCGGTTGCAAAGGCGTTAGGCGCCTCATTTTCCATTATATAGACCCTTGGCATGGGCATCTGGGCGGCAAGGGCAAGCCTGTTGACGGTGCCGTACAGCCCCGGCGCGTCGCCCTCTTTGACCTCCTTGGCCCGATACATGGCAAGCACGATCTTATCGCTGAACCAATAGGTGACGAAGTTCATTAGACCGGCCATTACAAGCGCAATTGTCATGCCGGACTTCCCGCCGACCAGTCCGCCGAACACCATCAACATGCCCGTCAAAACCGCAAGCAAAACGGCTGTTTTCACATAGTTCATCTCAACACCCCTCCGTTGTTAAACGACGATATCTTATCCAATAATTATAAGGCGGATGTTTTTTTTAGTCAAGGCTTCGCACTTGACGCTACATGTTTCGGATATGTCCGTACTTGGTCATGGCACTGCCCGGCGAGCGCCAAACCAACCTACTTCCTGTACGTCCTGTGGCACTTGACGCAGCCGTCAAGCAATTTTTTCGTGAATGAGAGCAGTCTGGGCTGGTCTTTTGCGGCCGCGGCCTTTGCGAGCAAGGCGAGGTTTGCGTGGAACTCCTTATCGAACCTTGTAAAGTCGGATAACTTATCGGAATTTTTAGGGGTTTTAATCGCGCCTGAACTTACGCCTGCGACGGTCTTTTCCATTAGCCCGGATGATTCAAGCCTTTCAATCGCCTCAAGCGCCGCAACGGGATTATTCAGGGCAACCGCGTTGACGATTTCAGCGTATACGCCGTCCAAAAGGCGCATCTCCTCTATAAGAGGATTTTCCGGCGCGCCTTTGTTCGTCTCCGCGTGAGCGGTTATGGCGGCACAAAAAAGCATAAGAAGGATGGTCGCGCATCGCTTGAGGCCATACCCTTTCATCATGGAAGATCATCTCCTTGTCGGGCAAGTCAAGTCGGTTTATCTACAAAAATTTAACACATCGGCAGGGTGATGTTAAGGGGAATTTCGACATAAGGTGTCCCTCAGAACTCATACCTCGCCTGCGTGTAGATATTATCATTTTTGTCAAGAGAGCCGAAGCGCGTCGTATCGGTGTCTCCCCCATAGACAAGCGCCCCGATCGCGCCCCAGAGGTTGTCCGTGAAGCTGTATCTGATTTCAGGGTTCAGGAGATAGTCCTTGTCCGTCGGACTCCAGAAAGAAAACCAGCCGAGCCGCATGGTCTGGCTCATCATAAGGTACTGTAACCTCAGGCTCAAAAGCTGTCTGTAGAGAGGCTCCTTTGGAAAACCCTGTATCCGATGCGCCTCGTAAGCGTCATACGAGAGCATGTACTCTCCGAGATACTGCGTTGTCATGGTCATGTCCTCGATTATCTGACGCTGGTAGGCGACTAAAACCTTTGCCTGAGAGTTCGGTATAAGGGGATTTGTCCCTGTCTTGTCGTCCTGAGACACAAGGTACCCGGCCTCAAGGCTTACCACACCGTCAAGCGCGCTTTTCTGAAGGCTTACCCCATAGAGCAGTAGTTCAGGGTAGTGAAGCGTTATCTTCGTGGGCGCGCTAAGGCTGTCCGGTTGCATGGAAGGCGTTCTATAGAAGCCCTTGTAAAAATAGAAGGACGACTCGAACCCGGCAAGGTCGCGGTACGCCCTCAATGCAATCTCCGTATTTTTGAGATTGGCCGGCGGCTCCTTGGTCTCCCTGTTCGTAACCTGCGGCATCGGGTCGTACATCCGGAATCGCTCAGACCTCGGCATGTTGTCAGGCTCGAAAAACGGGGTTACAACAAGCTCGAATGAGGCAAACTCAGGATAGGCCGAGACCTTGAGCGCGTCAGAGCCTTTTTTAAGGTACTCCATTGGCCTGCCTGAAAAAAAGGCCTCGTGGTCTTTCGGGAATACGTCGTTGATGAACACGAGGTCCCCGACGCCCCATGTGATTATCTGCCGCCCGATGCGCGCGTCCCAAAGGCCGCCGGACGAGGCGACGTAAGCCTCGCGCATCTCAACGTCGGCCTTCTCGTCGATATTGTCGTAGAAGACGTCGGTCTTCAGGAAAAACCGCTCTTCATTCCGTGAGCCATCGAGCTTGAACTGCGCCCTCTCCTCAGCCCATTTGAAGCGATTGCCGTCGGGATTCTTATCGTCCGTGGCAACGCTGTAGTTGCCCTGTAAAAATCCGTGCGCGCTCATGCCCTCGGCTTCAGACGCGCCGCAACGCAACATGGTAAGCATGGTCGTCAGGGAGACAATCATCAAGACTCTTTTCATCGCGCCTTACTCCACCAGCCTTTTAGGGGGCTGTTTCAAGTATCTTTCCGTAAACAAACTGTCCTCTATGCCCACGTTATACTCGGCCTTGACGTAAACGACCTCGGTCTTCGTGCCGGTCTGAACGTTCTCCATCCTTCTTCTTGTAACGGTAAGCCGTCCTGAGACCTCCTTTACCTCTACCGCTGTAAAGACCTTGACCAGAGCGCCCTTCTTATCGTAATACTCCTCCTTGAACGGCAGGAAACTCCCCTTGTCTATCCATGAGAGTTTGTGCGCCGAGCCGCTCTCTTTAAAAGGCACGCTCTTTACGACGTAACAGTCGAGAGAGCCGATCTTTTCCTCCCTTACGACGGTGTGCGTATCGTCGTCTAAGTCCCTGCCCGACACGTCCTCATAAGTAAAGTCCGAGCCGACAAAGCTCGAATGAGCGTCCTGAGCCGCGATCCTCCTTACCATGTTCAGCCCGGGCACAAAGAGCCACCTGTCGTCGTCCTTCTTGGGATACTTGTAGACCATGAAGGCCATGTCCTTTACGTCAAGCGGCTTAAAAAAATAGATGAAGTACTTCTGATCTCCTCCGGAGGGGCCGTAGTTCTTCCTCAGCATGGTAAGCTCTCTCCTGCGTTCGGCTCCGGTCTTGCCGACAAGGGTCATCTCGACCCTTGCCTTGAAGTCCGCGCCCTGATAGAAAAAAGCGGCCTGTGATTTTTTCATTATATCCCCGGCATCCGGTGGAGCGGCAAAGGCCGTAGCAGCGAGCATAAGCGAGATGATTATGGTGAAAAGGTATCCGATCATATTTGTCTCCTTTCAAAGAGCCAATCCTTGAGAAGCATGACAAGCGCTGGAAGCAGTATCAACGTGAGAGCGGCCGACAGGAACATCATGCTCACTATGAACGCGCCGACCGTGATGTACGGGGTGAGCGGCGCAAAGATCATCACTGAAAAGGCCGCGGCAAACAAGACGGCATTTCTGACGATGCCCTTGCCCGGTCTCGATGCCGTCCATAGGAGCGCATCCTTGACGCCGGTATCCGGGTCTCCCTCGGAGAGCCTCTGCCTGAACCTGCCGATGAAGTGGATGGAAAAGTCCACGGCCATGCCGAGTGACAGACAGCTCAAAACCGATATGGGCATGTCGAAGTCCTTGCCCGCAAAGCCGACCACGCCGTAGATGACGAGCACCGTCAAAAGGAGCGGGGCATACGCCACAAGCGCCCACTTAAAGGAACGGAAGGCAACGGCAAGTATAGCAAAGACCGCGACAAGGGCTATGACAAAGCCCTTCAACATGTCCATAAGCACCTCGTCGTTCCAGACAAGGTTGAAGTACGCGGACCCGGCTGGTTTAAGGGTGATCCTGCCGGGGTTGGCCTTTTGATATGCCTCGACAACCGTGATGATCTCGCGCATGGCCGATGCGTCCCACGTCTTGAGTTGCACCGTGATATTCGCCCTCTTGAAATCGTAGTCTATCACGGAGTCCATGTCCGATGGCCTTGCGGACATGCCAAACAGAAACAGATACTGGCCGATAATCTCCTTGGAGTCCGGCACAACGTCGTAAGCCGGGTTGTCGTCATGGAGCACGACGTTTATCCTCCTTACGTAGTCGACTACGGAGCTCGTCTTGCCTACTATGGGCAGCGCCTCAAGCTGTCTTTGCAGTCCATCGACGTAGCGCATGGCCTCCGGCGTTTTCATGTACTCGGCGTCTTGAGCCGCAGCAACGACGTAGCCGACGGACGTGCCGCCGAGCTTGGAGTTCATCACCGCGTCGGCGACGCGGATATCGCTGGCCTTCTTGAACCACTCGACCATGTTGTTGTTGACGTTGAGGCGCGATACGCCTATGGCTGAAAGGACGATCAACGCGCCGCCAATTGCGGCAATCGTTCGCGGCCGCCTCGCCCCTATGGCGCACATTGACCTTAAAAACCCGGAGGCGCCCGGCTCATGAGCAAAGCGCGCCTTGTCGTCTTTCATAAGCATGAGGATCGCCGGAATGACGCTGAAGCTTAAAAGTCTCAAGACAACCGTGCCAAAGGCTATCATCGCGCCGAAGACCCGCACCGGTATTATGGACATGAACAACAGCACCGCAAAACCGACCGCGGTTGCAAGCGCGGTATAGCGCACCGGGGCGCTCACCGCGTGCATGGTCTCGATTATGGCGGTTCTTTTATCCTTGCTTTCGCGGAGCCTGAAGCGGAACTCGTTGAATATGTGGATGCTGTCCGTCGCTATGGCCATGAGAAAGACCGGGGCCATAGAACTCATTATGTGCACCGGATACCCGAGCCCGATAAAAAGCCCCATGCTCCATAAGATGCTCACCATGGCCACGGCCATCATGCCCACGGCAAGGGACATGCTCCTGAACATGACGAGTATGGCGCCGAACATTATGGCCCCGGCGATCGGCGCGAACTTGCCCATGAGAGTGAACATCTCGGCCCCGAAGGTGTCCCGCGCAACAGGGTCTCCGGCGACGTAGTATCTCTCAGCGCCTTTTTCCCTGCCTGTAATCTCCCTTATCTCGTCGGCTATCTCTTTGGCGTTTGCGCCTTTTTCAAGGGGTATGTAGATGGCCGTGGCCTTCCCATCCCTTGATATGAGCCGCTCAAGAAAGAGCGGGTTGGCTTGAACGGCTTTTCTGAGAGAGGCTGCCCCGGCCTCGGTCTCCGGCGCCGTTTGCATGAGCGGGGCAACCTTCAAGGTTCCGGCCTCGGCTGAGACGTTCGTTATTGTCGTGAATCCGGTAACGTCCCTTGAGGCAACGCCCTTGAGCGCGGATACGGCGCTGGTTATGCGCTCGATGCGTTGGAGCGTTGCCGCGTTGAACACGCCCGCGTCGTTGACGACCCCTACCACGAGCATGTCCTCGTACAGGCCGAAGGCCTTTTCCACCTCGGCGTTAAGGACGCGCACAGGAGACTCCGGCGGGAGCATGTTCTTAGGATTGGTGTCAAACCGTATCCCGGCAAACCGCGTGCCAAACCCGATGGTAACGAGTAAGACGATCGCAAGAACGAGCCAAGGGCGATTAACGGAAAATTCGACGAGTGAGAAGCGATGTAACATGAAACCTCCGAATGTTATGTCTTTACGCCGGTTGCTGCGGAAAACGCCCCAAGGCGAGGGAACATGGCTGTGCCGATTCTTTCGGTCAGCGGCGCGGTCTTGAGATATAGAGCGCTGTTTATCGGCAGGAAGTAAAGGCAGGTCTTTACCTCCACGTCCTCGAATCCGGCGGCAAGGAACGAACCCTTCAACTCCGGCGGAGAGGTAAACTCCGCCTGCGAATAGACGGTATCCTTAAATAAGCCTTTGAGCCTTCTCAGGAAGGCCCACGGAGACCATGAGTTAAGCGTCCCGACGACGAGCCTGTGGCCCGGCTTCAATACCCGGCGCATCTCCTTGAGCGCAATCGGACTTTCTGTCGCGTTGACGAAACACAGGACGCCTATCGAAATCACAAGATCAAACTCATTGTCCCTGAAGGGCAGTCTTTGTGCCGACGCCTCTACAAACTCCACGTTGACGTGCTGCGCCGTTGCCTTTGAGGCCGCAAGGCCGAGCATCTCAGAGGACGAATCAATTGCAGTAACGCTAAAACCCTTTTGGGCAAGCGCCAGCGCGTATATGCCCGTTCCGCACCCCGCGTCAAGCGCCCTTTGCCCTTGCCTCAACCCCAAGGCCGCAAACGAAAAAACAAGCTCCCGTTCCCTTTCGTGCGCCGTCTTGCCGAGCATGGTTTCGTACCATGCGTCGTATCTTTGCGCGTCCCATTGTTTCATGGCTCTGTGCAAGGCTAACCCCTCCCGCTTCCCATTGCATTGTGCTTCGCACGCAATGGGAGCCCTGCCCTTTGAAAAAAAGGGGAGGAGAAAAGAAATTGTCCATTACAGCCATGCCCCACGGTCTTGTCTTTCACGGTCACGGCCACGGTTCACGGCCTTATGCCCTATTCGATCTTCTTTATCTTCAACGCGCCAAGTATCATCTTTTCGTAGAACGGCTCCACGTTGCCGCGCTTCATCTTCCTTATGTAGTACTTCTCGAATACGATCTTGGCAAGCCTGACCCATGCGCCTTTTTTTGCCCATGTAAGGTTCCTTGGCGGGATCTGGGGCTTGGCTGCAAAGGCCACGCCCGTGTCCCCGAGGTCCGCGAGACATACGGCGTTGAGCGTCGGGGTCGCGCTTGGCTTGAGTCCGTTTATCTCATCTTTTATGTTGCGAACCGTTGCCGCGACCATTGACTCTATCATATAGCCGGTCTTGGGCACGCCGACCGGCACTGGCGTCGGCTCAACCGGCGGTATGGCCACGCATACGCCCACGGCGTAGACGTTCGGGTATTTTTTCGACCTTTGATGTTCGTCAACCAAAACAAAGCCCCGTGGATTGACGAGTCCGGGCACGGACGCGACCGCGTCAACGCCCTTGAAGGCCGGGATTATCATCGAATACTTGAACGGCATCTCTTCTTCCCCTGCCTCGTTCGTATGCACGATCATCTTCCCGCGCTCGACGCGCCGTATAGTCGCGCTTGTGCGCCAGCTTATGTGCCTCTGGCGCAGTTCGTGCTCCATGAGCGCCTTTGAATCGCCTATGCCGGCAAGCCCCATGTGCCCTATGTACGGCTCGTTCGTAACGAAGGTGATGGGGCATTTTTTCCTAAGTCTTCTTTTTCTGAGGTCAACGTCAAGGATACAGGCGAACTCATACGCGGGGCCTAAGCACGACGCCCCCTGAGCCGCGCCGATGATCACCGGACCAGGGTCTTTACAAAACTCCTCGTACCTTGCATACGCGGCCTCGGCGTGCTCAACCGTGCAGATGGATGCCGTGTGGCCGTCAGGCCCAAGCCCGGGAACCTCGTCAAAGCTGAGCTTTGGCCCGGTCGCAATGACGAGATAGTCGTAAGTCAGCGCCTCGCCGCTGCCCGTTGTGACGGTATTCTTTTCCGCGTCAATCGCGGAAGCGCCGGTCGAAAAGAACCGCGCGCCCTTTTTCTCAAGGCGCTCTCTCAGTGAAAAGCTCGTTTCGCTTCTCTTCCTCCACCCGATCGCCACCCACGGATTGGACGGCACGAAGTGAAACTCCGGCGCGAGCGATACCACGGTTATTTCGTGCGCCTTGCCGATCTCTCTTAAGAGTTCGTATGCCGCGCTCAACCCTCCGGTCGACGCGCCGATTATGATTATCCTCGCCATCAAACCCCCCTCTTATCCCCCCTTGTCAGGGGGGAAGTCCCATTACTTCTTGCCGCGCCCTTTCATCTCCTTGGCCGTCCGGCCTTTGTCTTCAAATTGCTCCATGAGCACGGACTTCATCATGGCGCAAGCCTCGGTTATCCTCGGGCTGCTGATGCGATAGTAGACCTTAACCCCGTCCCTCCGGGCAATGACTATGCCCCTTGCGCGGAGCACGGCAAGGTGCTGGGATAGGTTGGCCTTCGCTATGCCGAGTTTTTTCGCAAGCGCTCCGGCGGAAAGCTCATCCCCCCTGAGGCAAGCGATTATCTCAAGCCTCTTGGGGTTGGCCAGCGTCTTGCAAATCTCGGCCTGAAGCTCAAAGACGCTCTGTTTCATAGTTGCATTGTTGCTAAACTTTGCAACAATGTCAACAAAAAAATAGGCGCGTCTTGTGCCCGTTAAACGGCGCGGCGGCGCGGAGCAAGTTGCCGCCTAACGAGCCTTTCGAGCGTTTGAACGTCCGGTTTGAACTCCGGTTTCGGCGGGACGCGGTGCGCTGCAAGCGGAAGAAGCGCATGAAAAGGGGTGGCTGCCAGCTTCAGGTTATATGCCTCGACCATCAGGCTCTCCAGATTCACGGCGTCAAGCGCGTTGTAGGCAAGCAGCGTATCCAGCGCCTTGTGATTTCCGTTTCTCTCATAGTCATGCCACAGGAGCACGGCGGTGTACCCGTCCGCGCCGCTCAACTCTCCCCTGTCCAGCCCCATCCGTCTTTCGCAACCCTTGAGTCCGCCCTTGAACCCGAGGCTTCCGAGGACGAACCGCAGGTCTATATGGGCATGGGGCAGTCGGATGCCGAGGCTTCGCCGGATAAACGGCACGTCAAAGCATCTTCCGTTATAAGTAACGATGACCTTGAACCGATCGATATCGCTTTTGAATTCGTCGAGATTCCTGCCGCGCACGTAGGCCCGCGCCGTTTTACCGTCATAAAGGGATATGGCCGTTATATAACCGTAAGGAGGAGCAAGCCCGTTCGTCTCTATGTCAAGGTACGCGGTCTGACCGCGAAACTCGGAAAACAGCCTCCATGACTCGCCTGCGGGCAGGGACGCCGCGAAATAGTCCGGGTCTCCGGCTGAAAGCCGATCAATCGCCTCGAGGACGCCGTTCAACAACCCGCGCTCCAACCTTTCAACCCGGCAGAGCGCGGATTGCCATGACGATATGCCGCCGGCCCAAAGAGAGCGCTCGATCTTCAGCCCGATACCGTGTATGTGGCAAAATGTATGCGTAAGCATAAGAAGTAACCTCAAGGGTGTATGTGCGCCATAGTAGCATGTCTGCGTCGAAAAACATACTCCAAAACTGCCTAAAACACCGCGACCATCGCAACATGACGATTTTTCAGCTTTTTTTATGAAGGCTGTCGCACTTGACAGAGGCGCATTACAGGCTATACTCAAGTCAGGAGGGTCCAATGACAATCACCATGAGCATATATGAGCTTTCCATGCTGCTTATCGCCATTGGATTCATAGTGATTATCATTGTCTTGATACCAACGGTACTACAGGCAAAAAAAACTTTGAAGTCGGTTGAGGAGTTGTCCGTCGAAAGCAGAAAAGCAATGGAGCGCTTGAACGTCATCCTCGAAAAAGCAGGTGCAAATACGGCCGACGTGGAGGAGTTGGTCAAGAGGTTCAAGGACGTTGCGCTTGGCTTCATGGGGCTTGCGGAGATGGTTTTGGAGCATGTAAGAAGCCCGATATTGACCATATTAAGCCTGATACTCGGCGCTGAATTCGGTTTGAAGCGTTTATTCGGAAACAAAGACAAAACTGGGGGTGAGGGTCATGACAAACAATAAAGGCAACGTACTTCTCGCTTTTCTGGCAGGCGGCGTAGTAGGGGCCGGGATCGCCCTTCTGTATGCGCCCGCGTCAGGCGCAGATACGCGAAAGAGGATAAAAGAGGGCGCAGACGGAGCTAAGGACTGGGCAAAGGAGAGGCTTGACGCGGTGTCCGGCGGCCTCGAAGAGCGTACCGGCATGGTTAAACAGATGATAGGGAACAAGACGGAAGACCTCAAGGCCGCCTATACGGCGGGCAAGGAGGCTTTTTACAAGGGCAGGGAGCGGCTTGAGAAGGAGTCGTCCTAACGGCCGGTAAACCCTTGCGCGGCGCTCAAAGGCGCCGTTTCTTTTTTCGGTACGGCTGAAAGGGGCGATAATGGCGGGAAAAAACAAACTCTGCCTCAGCGTCATAACCGCCGATGTCGGGGGCTTCATAGGCAACGTCAGTTCTCACCCTGAAGTTCTCGACACGGCAAAGGAGACGCTTGATACGGCGAAAGGAAAGGCCGGGCTCCGCGACTTTCACGTGCTCCGTTGCGGGGACGACCTTGCCCTTGTGATAACGCACGAGGCCGGGTGCGAGAGCCGTGCATTGCATGAGATTGCATGGAAGACCTTTATATCATGCAGGGACGTGGCAATCGGCTTGAAGCTCTACGGCACCGGGCACGGACTTTCAAAGGATGGCTTTACAGGCACTTTATTGGGCATGGGCCCAGGCGTAGCCGAGATGGAGTTTGTTGAACGGGAGAGCGAATCCATAGTCATCTTTCTCATCAACAAAGCGGCAACCGGGCCGTTCAACCTGCCGTTTTACAAGATTTTCGCGGACCCGTTCAACACCGCCGGGCTTATACTCGACAAGGAGATGTCGGACGGCTTTTCCTTCAGGATACGCGACTTAGAGAGCGGCAAGGAGATAAGGCTGTCGGCGCCGGGCAAACTCCATGAAATACTTGCCCTTGCCGGGTCAGGGGCAAGGTACGTCATAACCGGCGTTGCGAAGAACTCGAACGGAGAGAATGCCGCATCGGTCTCGGCTCAGAAGATTGCCACTGGGGGAGGCGAGGCCAGCCATTCCGAGCCAACGGCGATAGTGAGATGTCAGGCCGGTTTCCCGACCGTCGGCGAGGTCATGGAGGCATTCGCCTTTCCGCATCTGGTAAGCGGGTGGTTGAGGGGCGCTCATAACGGCCCGCTCCTTCCTGTGCCGTTTTATGAGGCCAACCCGACGAGGTTCGACGGCCCGCCGAGGATCATAAGCGCCGGGTTTCAGATTGCGGACGGCAGGCTTTTGGGGCCGCACGACATGTTCGACGATCCGAGCTTTGACGAAACGAGACGGCTTTCAAACCAGATAACCGAATATATACGCAGGCACGGCCCGTTCGAGCCTCACAGACTGCCGGAAGACGCTCTGACAACGAGCAATCTTCCAGCGACGATTGAGGCCCTAAAGAATCAGTTCCAATAGGATTGGGGGTGAGCGTCATGAAAGGCATGCATCTGGGCACGAAGAAAGCCATTGACACCGAGGTTGATCCTTACATGTCGGATGTAAAGCCGGGCGAGGCCGCGGCATGTATAAAATGCGGGGCTATATATCACAAGAAAAGATGGACTATGCCCGAGGACGCGCCTCAAGCGGTGCTGGCCAAGGTAAGCGCAAGCGTTACCTGTCCGGGGTGTATTAAGGTGCGCGACAAGTTCGCCGAGGGGTTCGTTACCATACAAGGGAGCTTTCTCAAGGCGCATAAGGATGAGATAATAAGGCTCCTCAGGAACAAGGAAGCGATCTCCAGACATACAAACCCGCTTGAGAGGATCATAGAGATAAAAAGAAGCGGCGCGGGAGTAGAGGTAACTACCACGACGGAAAAGCTGGCGCAGAGGCTTGGGGCCATGCTCCATAAGACCTTTGCGGGCGAATGCGTCTACAAATGGAGCGACGACGTTAAACTCGCCCGCGTGGTATGGACGCGGCAGGAGGCGGCCTCCGCAAAAAGGGCAAGATAGAGACTCAACCATGATGGAGGCAAGACTCTACGAAAAAACCGACAAGCACGCCGTGCTCTGCCGGTTGTGCGCGCACGGATGCCGAATAGCCGTGGGCAGGCGCGGCATCTGCGGCGTGCGAGAGAACAGAGACGGTACGCTGTACACGCTCGTGTACGGCAAGCTCATCGCCGAGCACGTAGACCCTGTTGAAAAAAAACCGATGTTTCACTTTCAGCCCGGTACGCGCTCATACTCCATAGCAACCGTTGGCTGCAACTTCAGGTGCGCCAACTGCCAGAACGCCGAAATATCCCAAGCGCCCAAGGACATCCCCTCGATGCTTGTCCCCGAAGGCTTCAATCGTGGAGAGACATTCGAGGGCAAGCTCGGCAGCGACGCGACCCCTTACGAGGCGGCGCACGAGGCCGCGGAAACGGGCTGCTCCAGCATTGCATACACCTACACGGAACCCACCATATTCTTCGAGTTCGCGCAGGATACGGCGCGGGTCGCAAAGAGCCTTGGCCTCAAAAACATATTCGTTACGAACGGCTACATGACGAGGCAGTGCCTTGACGAGATGAAGGGCCTTCTGGACGGCGCGAACGTGGACTTGAAGTCCGCCTCGGATGATTTTTACAAGAAGGTCTGCGGCGCAACCCTTGCCCCGGTGCGTGAATCCATCGAATACATGCGCGCCCTTGGCGTGTGGGTCGAGATAACCACGCTCATCATCCCGACGCTCAACGACTCGGAGGAGGAACTTAAAGAGACCGCCCGATGGATAGCCTCGGTTGATAACGCTATCCCTTGGCACGTAAGCGCATTCCATCCCGCCTACAAACTCATGGACTTGCCACCGACGAGCGAGTCAACCGTAATCCGCGCAAGGGAGATAGGGCTTACAGCGGGGCTTAAATACGTCTATACCGGCAATATCCAGGCCGGCGACGGCGAGAACACATACTGTCCGGCCTGCAAGACGCGCCTGATAACAAGACGCGGTTTTATCGTAACGTCGAATCTTGTGGATGACGGCAAGTGTCCGCAGTGCAAGGCAACGATAGAGGGGGTTGATCTGTAGGGGGCGGGAACCCCATGAAAGCCGTGATGCGTGAAAGCGTATTTCCAAAGAGATTGCCTGCCGCCTGTGTGGCTGACAAAACTTGGCTACGTGACTTATTAGACGAAGTACTTCGCGGTGAAAACAAGGACTACATTGATGATGGCAAGCAGCAAGGGCAGAGCAATTGCTATATGACGACCTAAAATTCCGAAAAGTGGAGGTCTGAGCCTTGTTGGCATTATATCCGCAATAGCTATAGAGCAGGCGTCAAGGTACTGGGAATCACGTCGTATGAGAAGGCTGACGATGACGAGAAGCCCATATCCTAATAGAAGTATAGCTGCGCCGAGAGCAGGATGTCCATCTCCACAGACTTTGTACCACCCAGTCAAAGTACCAGCCTCAATAAACGCGGTAGTCTGCATTCGGCTCCACATAAGTTTGTTCTGCTCAGTCCAATAGCTCACAAGGTCATCTGGGTTCATCATTACTCCGTGCGGGTTCAAGCTTGCAACCTGAATGAACTCTTTTGATTCGTAATTAAAAATAAACGATTGCACCTGTCAACTATTTTTCTGTGCCGGCAGGATTTTGCCTGCCGCATGCGAGGCAAAAATTTACGGATTCCTTAACGCCTCATCATGGTTTCCTATAACTCGAAGGGTTATCGCATCATTATGGATGGTGAAGGTGAATCGGTATTGATAATCCACCCGCGCTTCCCATATATTTTTTTGTCCGCCTATCTTTTTGGTATGCAATGACGGATGGAAGAGTTCGGTGAATAAGAGCAACGGCCTTTTTTATCTTTGTCTTGATATGGTCGGGAAGTTTCAGAAATGCTTTGTCAAAGGTTTTTGTCCGGCAGACTTTCACTTAACGCGCCTTCGCTTACCCTTGTCTATGTCTGTAAAGAGTTTTTTATCTCTCCCGCTTTGTATGCTTTTGAAACCCTGCCTGCCTTTATATCTTCTTGAGCCTCTTTTTCCAACCGCTGCCATGCAGGGGTATAAAAATATGCCTGTGTCGGATCTATCTTGGATAACGCCTCTTTATGTTTTACGAAGCAGATAAAATCAAGCGCCTCTTTGGTCTTGGAAACAGTCAACCCCTTTATCTCTCTGATAATCTCATCTTTATAATCCGTTGCATGTTGCATACTATAATAACCTCCGGCAAGGGTTTCTTCAGCTTATAACGCGCCTATCATAAAAAGCAAGCGGGTTTACATGGAAATTCCGATTAATTCGCTTTTTGTCATTGCGCGGAGCGAGAATGACGGACATAAAAATTAATCAGACCTTCGCATAGTTATTTTTAGTGGCGGCCATGCAACTCTACGACCGCGTGGCCCCCCCGGCGGGGACGTTGGAGCGCACCGGAACGGCTATTGTGGAGCCGACCCTTAGACTACGTACGCCCTTCATGTTGTTGAGGTAGAGTATAGCCTTCGTGTCGGTCTTATACAGCTTGGCGATCTTTGATATGGTGTCTGCGCGTTTTACCTTGTGCATGTGAAAGGAGATGCGCTCCGGCAGGGGTACCTTGCTGAAGTTTTCAAGGAACGCCTCCCTTGTGCCGGACGGTATCTTTATCTCGTAGCCCGGGTAGTCGGGCGGGGTAAACCAGCGCAAAAGCTCCGGGTTTATCCTTTGTATCTCCTCAACCGTGGTTCCGGCGGCCAGCGCGATGACGCGCAGGTCCGTGGCGGCCGGAACCGGCGCCTTGTCATAGACCCTGCCCGAGGACAAGTCCATCTCGTCAAAGCCGAAGCTCGCCGGGTCTTTTGCTATGAGCATTGCGGCGATGTACTTTGGGACGTATTCGCGGGTCTCGCGTTTCAATGGCCTTTTGTAGCTCGCAAGCTCCCAGAAGTCGTCTGTGCGGTGTTTCCTTACCGCGCCGCGTATCCTGCCCTCGCCCGCGTTGTACCCGGCCGCCGCAAGATACCACGAGCCGAACTCGCCATAGAGCGTCTTGAAGTATCTGGCCGCCGCATAAGTCGCCTTTTCCGGGTCCATGCGCTCGTCGATCCACCAGTCCACACGGAGGCCGAACTTCTTTGCCGTGCCCTTTATGAACTGCCACATGCCCACGGCCTTTGCGCGTGATTTGGCCTTTGGGTTCAAGCCGCTCTCTATGAGCGCGATGTACGACAGGTCAACGGGCACGGCCTGTTCCCTGAGTATGTCCTGAAGCATCACCATGTAGTCAGGGCTTCTTTCAAGCCATTTGGTGAAATACTTCCTGCCCCTCGTCTGAAAGTAGTTGAGGAATGAGACGACGTTTCTGTTTACGACTATCGGGACGGTGTAAGCGTCGCCTGAGTCGGGTGAATTGAAACAGGCGGTCGGCGCGCCGGTTGAATGGCCGTTGTATGCAATGGTTTGCAGGTATGCAGCGTCAATCATGCCGGAGGCGTACAACTCCCCGCCGTCAACGTCGTAGGCGCATTCGGCGCGAGCGTGGGCGGCATAATAGGCGGGCGCGGCGGAGGCGTCCATCACATCCACGTCATCCGCAGCCTCATAGTCGTCGTCAGCGACGTCTCCGGCCTCTTCGTCAGCGGCAAGCTCAGGCAGGCCGAAAGACGTTGCCGGGATAAGTTGGGCCACAATAGCCTCATCGTGCCCAAGGCCCGCAATTCCCGCGACCGGCCGACTCATGACAATGAACGATAATATGACTACCGCGCCTCTGATTAAGCCTTTCATCTTGCCTCTTATCTTTTGTATGCACTCAAACAAACCGCGACGCTTGTCCTCCCCCTCTATAGACATGAGGAGGCAGGCGCACGCTTCAATCGGGGAGCTGATTCCAGCGCCGTCGCTTAGAAGTGATAAACGCGCTGTTCGGATAGCCCGCCGACGGTCAGCGTATGTTGGGATGAACTATGTTGCCGGTTACGCCGAGTTTGCCGAACTTTTCCTTCATGTCCTCGGCAGTCTTCTTGGCGGCAAGCTCTATGGACCTGCCGGCCTCGGTAATCGTCTTCGTGTAGTCTATGAAGTACTGGTTTTTCTTTTCCCACTTACGGGCAAGGTTCCTGCCGTAGGTCTTGATCCCGACGTTGAAGGCGTCAAGCCTCGCGACGCGCTTCAATATCTGCGGTATGGAATAGAACTCCTTGTTGGCCCTCACTATCTCCGACTGCAACTCGTAATAACTCATGAGTTTCGGCTCAAAGACCACGTGGTGCGCGTCGTACAGGCTCCAGTCCTTTGAGATGATGCGCCCTTGGGATTCGAGGTCTGAAAAGCACTTGGTGCCCGGAAGCGGGGTGAGTATGAGAAACTGGACGGACTCAAGGTCGTTCTTCTTGGCGAACCTCACCGTCTCATGTATCGTGTCCACGGTGTCGTCGTCGCCGCCGAGGACGAACATGCCGTGTATGCGGATGCGGTTCTTATGGAGTATCTTGATGCAGTTGGTTATGTCCTCAACGGTCTGCTTCTTGTTGTACGCCTTCAGGGTAAGCGGGTTTACGGACTCAAGCCCGATGTACACGGTGTGGCAACCCGACCTGTGCATCAGCTCAAGCAGTTCCTGATCCTTTGCGATCTCCACGCGCACCTGCGCGGTCCATGCAGGGGTAAGCCGCTTTTCTATCATGGCGCGCAAGAGTTCCTTCGTGCGCTTTATGTTGGCGCAGAAGTTGTCGTCGTAGAAGAACACCCAGCTGCCGCCGGCGTCTTTGTTGTTCTTGATCTCCTGAAGCACGTTCTCCTTGCTCCTGAAACGGTACTTCTGTCCGAACATGCCGGTTACGGAACAGAAGCTGCAATCATACGGACAACCGCGAGAGGTCATGATTGGCGTGATGCTCAGGTGCGAAGAGCCTTTTTTCTCAAGACCGCCTATCAATTTGAAGTCCGGGCACGGCAGGACGTCGAGGTTTTTGCAGAAGGGCGCTGTGCCGTTGTGGTGAATCTCGCCATTGGCGTCCCTGTATGAAAGTCCGGGTATCGTGTCGAACCCCTCGCCTCTTTCGATGGCCTTGACCACCGCGACGATGTGATCGTCGGTCTCGCCCCTCATCACATAGTCGCAAACCTTGAGGGCTTCGTCCGGCAGGAATGTAACGTGCGGGCCGCCCATGAACACCTTTTTACCGGCCTGCCTGAGGAGCTTGGCTATCTCATAAGAGCGTATGGAGGTGGAGGTTATAGTTGATATGCCGACAAGGTCCGCGCTGAGCACGTCCTTTAAGTCTATCTCGCCCACGGTCTCGACGTAGCTCTTTACCTCATACCCGTGTTGTTTGAGTATCGTTCCAAGAAGCACCGTGCCGAGCCGCGGCAGGGCCATCCTTGAATATATATGAAAATCCGGCGGATTCGGCTCGATGAATACGATCTTTTTCATATGGCGTAAGTTCTCCTTGTAGACAAATATGGCATGGGACGGGCGGTAAAGTCAAGGCAATTAGGTTGACTGACTGGTCTTCAGGCTGCCTCAAAAAATTAGAAATTTTTTCCGAGGTCAAGGAAGGGCGAAAATAAAAAGCGGAGCATATAATTAATATGTGAGCATTTTTATTTTCGCCCTGACGCAGAGATCGGGAAAAATAGCAATTTTTTTACCCCTGTTCGCAGGCATAGTCGTTGTAGGCCATGAGCGTCAGGATGGTAGACACCCTGACCCTTCTGCTGAAGACCTTGGGCAGGACCTTCATTATGAAACGCGCCCTCGCGCCGCTCCCTGAAAAGGCAAGCGTTGCAAGGCGCGCCGCGAAGAGAAGCCGGTACTTGAACTTTATGGGGTCAACCTCGTTGGATTGCCTCCAGAAGTCACAGCCCCAGTAGTTGCCCAACTTGCCGTATATCGCGTCAAAGGAGTAGACCTCCCGTATGACGCGCCTGTAGCCCTCAAGGAGCTCTTCCGGCGTGAGGAGGGCCGGTTTATAGACCACGTGCCTTGCGTCGTATTTGCTCCAGTCCGTGTGCAGTATGCGTCCCTCGGCCTCAAGCCTTGCAAACAGCTTTGTCCCTGGAAAAGGCGTAAGGATGTTTATGAGCGGCATCAATAGATTCGCCTCTTTTATGAAGCCGATAAGCTCGTCAAAGGACTCCTTTGTGTCGAAGTCGTAGCCGAGTATGAAGGAGCTGTGCACGAGGATGCCGTGAGATTGTATCTTTTTTATGGACTCCACGTAGTCGTATCTGAGGTTTACGCCCTTGTCCATCTGGGCGAGGTTTTTTTCCGACACGGACTCGAGCCCTATGAGTATGGCCCCGCAACCGGCCTCCTTCATCATCTTGAGCATGTCGGGGTCCTGCGCGACATTGATGGAGGCCTGACACGACCAGTTGAGTTTATAAGGTTTAAGCGCCTCGAAAAGCCTTAGAGCGAACCTCCTGTTGGCGATGATGTTGTCGTCCGCGAAGAATATGGACTTTTTCTTGTAGTGTCCCGCGTCCTTGTTTATCTCCGCTATCTCGGCAACTACCTGCTCGATGGTCTTGTTCCTTATCTTTGTGCCGTCGTAGGCAAAGACCGAGCAGAACTCGCAGTGGAAGGGACAGCCCTTTGTGGTCTGCACGATGTCGGAAAAATATTTTCCTCTTGATAGAAGAGCGCGTACCGGCAACGGGTTGGCCGTAATGTCGGCGTAGCCCTCGGCCTTGTAGATCCTCTTGAGCCGTCCATCTTGAGCGTCCTTGACGACCGTTGCCCAGAGCGTCTCCGCCTCCCCGGAAACAACTGCGTCGCAATGGGCAAGCGCCTCGTCCGGCCGCATGGAAGGGTGAATGCCGCCGAGCACCACCTTTACGCCGCGCCTTCTGTACTCGTCGGCAATTTCATAAGCCCTGTGCGAGAACATGGTGCGCACGCTTATGCCCACGAGGTCAACCGGCAGATTAAAGTCGATTCGCTCTATGTTCTCGTCAAAGACCTTTATCTCGTGTCCCGGAGGGGTAAGGGATATGAGCTGCGGGATGGCAAGGAGATAGGAAAAATATTTCTTGGAAAAGAGGAATTTTTCGTAGAATTTGTAGTCGTAAAAGCTTTTCTCGGTGTCCGAGCCGTTTTTAGGGATTATAAGCGTTATTCGCATGTCGTCCTTACTTAGGTTGTAGGTGTTTAGGCTGTAGGCTGAAGGTAAAGGCCGCCTTCAGTCTAACAGCCTACAGCCTATTTCTTAGCCAGTCAAATGTTTTCCATTGCCTTTGCGGTTCAAGGTTGTTATCATGCCTATTATTTAGGCAGACAAGGATGCCCTCAATAAATGCTCCAGTCCCATGAAGACATAGTTGAAAACCTTTCCGAAGGGGTTGTGGCCGTCAACCCCCTTTCGGTAATTACGGTTTTCAACCAGTCCGCCGAAAAGATGACCGAGATGAGCAGGTCTTCCGTGCTCAACAGGGCGCTGAAAGAGGTCTTTCCCCATGATGCGCGGCTCGTCGAGATGCTTGAAAAGACGCTCAATGAAGGCCGCCTCTTTGCCGAGTACGAGGAGCGGTTGCACAGGAGGTTTTCAGGGACATTGCCCATAGGGATAACCACAAGCCAGATATTCGACGCCAATGGCGCGTTGACCGGTGCAACCGCGCTGATAAAAGACCTCTCAGGCATCAAATCCCTTGAAGCGGCCTCGCTTAGGAAGGAACGGCTTGCCTGCATCGGGCAGTTCGCGGCGAATCTGGCGCACGAGATAAAAAATCCTCTGAGCGGCCTCAGAGGGGCGGCCCAGCTCCTCAAACGGAGGATACGGGACGAAACCCTCGGCGAGTATACGGACGTCCTCATAAAGGAAGCCGATCGTTTGAACGGCATAGTCAACGACATGCTCGATTTTTCGCGTCCGGCCAGGCTCAGGATAAAAGAGTTTAACATACACAAGGCGCTCGATTCCGTCATCTTGCTCCTCAAGGACGGCGCCCCCGTGTCGTTCGTCAAGGGCTATGACCCAAGCCTTCCGCCTGTATCGGGCGACGAAGGCCAGCTTACGCAGGTCTTCTTGAATCTTATGAAAAACGCCAAGGAGGCGCTTGAGACCGACGGTCAAATAAAGATTGCCACGCGGATACTGACCGATTTTCACATAGTAGAGGAGGGCTTCCCGGCCGGGAAGACCGTGTCCATTGAGATACAAGACAATGGGTGCGGCATAAAGAAGGACGACCTTGAGCGCATATTCACGCCTTTTTACACGACCAAGCCAAAGGGCAGCGGCCTCGGCATGGCCATATCGCTCAAGATCATAAAAGAGCACGGCGGACACCTGAAGATAGACTCGTCCGTCGGCAAAGGCACGGCAATAACCGTGTACCTGCCGCTGAAAGGATAAACCATGACTGACGCCACGGCGCTGATCGCCGATGACGACGCAAGCATAGTCTGGGTGCTTGAAAAGCTCCTTACGGAAAAAGGCATCGCGGTTATAAAGGCCGTGGACGGGGACACAGCCTGCGCGGAGTTGAAACGCGGCGAGGCCCAACTTGCGTTCCTTGACATAAACATGCCGGGCAGGGACGGCCTTTCAGTGCTCAAGGAGGCCGGAAAAACCTCCGGCAATACCGCGATAATCATCATGACCGCGGAGTCCACGATGAAAAACGCGCTTGAGGCCATGAAGCTCGGCGCATTCGACTACATAACCAAACCTTTCGACATCGCGGAGGTCGAGATAGCGATAGACAAGGCGCTTGAAAACGCGGCCTTGAAACGCGCCGTCGGCACCCTGACAAAACGGCTCAGGGAAACCTTGACCGGGGACGCGGAGTTCATCGGCAAGAGCAGGGCCGTCCAGTCCGTGTACAAGACCATCGGCAAGGTCAGCGCAACGGACGTCAGCGCGCTTATACTCGGAGAGACCGGCACAGGAAAAGAGCTTGTCGCAAGGCTCATTCACGCCAACAGTTTAAGGAGTCCGGGGCCTTTCATCGCCGTAAACTCGGCCGCCGTGCCGAAGGACCTGATGGAGAGCGAGCTGTTCGGCTTTGAGAAAGGCGCCTTCACCGGCGCGGTCGAGGAAAAGAAAGGCAAGATCGAGCTTGCCCACGAGGGCACCCTCTTTCTTGATGAGATCGGGGACATGCCGTTTGAGCTTCAATCAAAGCTCCTTCGCGCCATTCAGGAAAAGGAGTTCTACCGCATAGGCGGCAAGACCCCGGTGCGCGTTGATATAAGGATTATCGCGGCCACCAACGCTGACATTGAAAAGGCCGTGGCCGAAAAACAGTTCAGGCAGGATCTGTACTTCCGACTCAACGGCATAACGCTCACCCTCCCCCCGCTACGCGAGAGAAAGAGCGACATACCGCTGTTGACCGAACATTATCTCGATAAATTCCACTCTGAGTTCGGAGGCGCGCCGCGCTCGTTGTCCGACAAGGCGCTTGAGGCCATGACCTCCTACGCATGGCCGGGCAACGTAAGAGAGCTTGAGAACGTATTAAGACGCGCAATGCTCCTTTCCCCGTCTCTTGTCCTTTCAATGGAGGACATAAACCTGCCGGTAACGCGAAGCAGTACCGAGTCCATAGAGGACGTGATAGCCGCAAGGCTCAAGCCCTTTATCGGTCGCACCGAGCACGGCACAAAGCAGGAGTTGTACGGCTTCATCATGCAGTTCATGGAGCGGCCGCTCATAAAACTCGTGCTTGAAAAAACAAAAGGCAATCAGGTGCAGGCCGCCGAGACGCTCGGCATTAACCGGAATACGCTCAGAAAAAAGATTAAAGAGTTGAAGATAAAGGTCGACGGCATAAAGGACAAAGATGTCCGTTAACGTCCACGGGTTGTACGCCATTATTGACGCCGATCGGTTGGCTCCCGCGTTGATGCCGGCGACGGCGCTGGAACTATCCGGCGCGGGCGCAACCATCATCCAACTCAGGGCAAAGTCGCTTGGTTCCGGCGAATTTTTGAAGGCCGCGCGAGACCTGCGCGCCGCCCTGAAGGACGCTGCGTTCATCGTAAACGACCGCGTTGATATAGCGATGATGAGCCGGGCGGACGGGGTTCACCTTGGTCAAAATGACATCCCGCTCATTGAGGCAAAACGCTTGCTTGGCAATGGAAAGATAATCGGCGTGTCCACACACAACCTTAAAGAAGCCTTGCAGGCCGCCTCCGAAGGCGCGGACTATATCGCCTTCGGGCCGGTATTCAAGACGCGCTCCAAACGCGACGCCCAAGAGATGAAAGGGATTGCTTGTCTCAAGGAGGTCTGCGACGCGGTACAACTGCCGGTCGTCGCCATAGGCGGCATTACCGGAGAGAATGCCCGTCAGGTAATCGTCGCCGGGGCGAGGGCCGTTGCCATGATATCGGAGTTGATTGATGCCGATGATATGAAGGCCAAGGCCGCGTCAATCGTCGGAATGTTCGGGAATCAACGGTCTTAACCCGCAAATCTTCTTGAGGAAGGTCTGATTAATTCCCTTTTCTGTCATTGCGAGCCGCGCTTTCGCGGCGCGGCAATCTCTAAGTTGTTGATTTCCTTGAAGACGAGATTGCTTCGCTTTGCTCGCAATGACGGGTCGGCGAATTAATCAGAGCTTCCTTGACTATAACCGTTAGGTGGTATATTATGCCATTAGTGAGAAGCAAACTCATAAGGCACGACAAATTAAGAAGAGATAACGGCAATGTCATAGAGGTTAAGATATGGCGGATAAAGCCGTCCCAAGACAAACCGCATGGTTATAAATACTCTCTGGTTTATATTGCAAAGGACAAAAGGGTTGTCGGCTATGACAATGGCGAAGGCAAAGGAGACCACAGGCATTATGGGAGTCAGGCTGCTGAAAAACGCCCATCTGCTTTGTTGTCGCGTCGCTTGGAACTGCGCCCAGCACCACTTTGGATTACGAAAGCAAGTTGCTTGACAAATTTCATCGTACGCAAAGTGGTGCTGGGCTCATTCGTCGCTCCTCGCCGCCTCGCATCTGGGCGTTTTTGAGCAGCCTGTCCTAATAAAGAGCAAACCTATGAGTTCAAGGACATAGATAAACTTTTTGAAGATTTCTATAACGATGTGAAGGAGGCCGGAGATGAAGAGTAAAAGCGTAAAGATAGGCATAAGAAACCTCCATGACTTTCTTGAGGACGCGAAAGGCGTCATGAAAAAAATTGAAAAAGGAGAGAAGGTCAGGAGTGAAAAGGCGCTCTACTTCGAGAGTATTGAAGGATTCAGAAAGGCGCTCACGCCAAAGAGGCTTGAGCTATTGCACGTCGTCAGAGAGAGTCGGCCTAAGAGCCTTCAGGAACTTTCAAGGCTTGTTAAAAGGGATATGAAAAGCATCGTTACCGACATTAATATCCTTGAGAGCCTTGATCTTATCGACATGAAAAGAAAGAAAAACGGCAAGAGGGAGACTACTCCAAAGGTTGACTATGACAGGATTGATTTGCAGATAGCGGTTTGAGAGTCGAGAGGCGTTGTTGATTAAAGACCGTAAACCGCGAACGGATTTTTCTTTTACACGGTCACGGACACGGTTCACGGTTTCTCTCAAGCCTTTTCCTCGCCGTCTCGACGGCGAGCCGCCCCTTGTCAATCCCTATCCAGCGTCTTTTAAGACGGTCGGCAACGACAAGCGTCGTGCCGGAGCCGCAAAAGGCGTCGAGCACCACGTCCCCCTCGTTGCTTGACGCGCCTATGATCCGCTCAAGAAGCGCCTCCGGCTTTTGCGTCGGGTAGCCGGTCTTCTCGCTTGCGGCAAGGTGCATGGCGTCAGGGATGTCGTCCCACACGTCCCCCACGAGCCGCTCATCGAGAAGACAGCCTCCCTGTTCCTCGAAAAAATACTTTATGCGTATGCGTCCGTTCCTTGTCCTGTATACCCTCCCCTCGGCATCAAGGCGCTCAATGCTTTTGTCCGTGTAGTCGCCGCGCGGCGCGGTCTTGAACCACGCGCCGGACGGATCCCGCTTCAGACCCATTGAACGCGCCTCTTTAACCGGTATCCTTTTTTTAACGAACTGCCTGTTGAACAGATGCGCTTCCATGCGGTACAGAAGTATCACGTCGTGATTCCTTGAAAACTGACGGCTCATCGCCTTTGCGCCCCTGCCGCCGTAGCTCCATATTATCTCGTTCAAAAAGTTTTCCCTGCCGAAGACCTCGTCCATTACTATCTTTATGTAATGCGCCATCTTCCAGTCCAGATGAACGTATATCGAGCCGTTCGCGCTCAACAACTCCTTGAGCAGTAAGAGCCTCTCCCTCATAAACTCTATGAACTCGCCGCCTGAGCGGGTGTCGTCGTAGGCGCTTATACCAGCGGCGCCGCGAAAGACCCGCCCAGTTGAAAACGGCGGGTCGATGTAGATAAGCCTCACCCCTGGCGCGCCATCCGCGTTCATTATCGCCCCTCCCCGCCTCATTAGGGCAAGGCGCTTTAAGACCACAAGGTTTTCGCCCTTTATGAGCATGTTAGACGACCCTATTTTCATGAAAACCCTCTCCGGCAACATTTACTCCGCCGCTGAAAACAGCCTCATTATAACAGAACCCGAAGGCCGTGTCCGTAACCGTGAAAAAGAAAAATCCTTTTACGGTCACGGTTCACGGTCACGGACACGGCCTTCGGTTTTTCCTTGATTTAACGAGTTCAATATCGCAATATATTGAACGATGATAGGAGGTAGAAAATGAAACCGTACAAACAACATATCTTCGTATGCCTCGGCAAACGGTGCGAGGCAAAAGGCTCTGAGGCCGTAATCGAAAGGCTCAAGGAGCGCGTAAAGGGCGAAGGCATCAAGGGCGTCAAGTTATCGAGAAGCGGTTGTCTGAGCGTATGCAAGGAAACTGAGCAAGAAGCAGAGTTTTGCCCGGCCGTTGTGGTCTACCCACAGGGCGTGTGGTACCGGAACGTCGGCGTTAAGGAGATTGACGAGATACTGGACGCGCACGTGAAGGGCGGTTTAACGGACAGGCTTGTCCATTACAAACTTCAATGATCACCAAAGACTTTACCATGAACATTACGCTTATAAAAAGGCGCGCTCACGTCGTTCTATTCTGTTTATTCATCCTCCTGACGGCTGCGTCAACAGGCCATGCAAGGACGGCAAAGGTGGCGCTCCTGCCGCTAAAGATAAACGCCGCTGACAACGCGGCCTTTATCGGCAGCGTAATAGCCGACCTCATCGCCGCCAAGCTCAGTCTTGCCGGCGAGGTCATAAGGCTAAAAGACAAAGCCGTCCCTGACGCCGGTTTTACGGATGAAGCAGCGCTTGAGGCCGCAAAGACGCATGGCGCGGATTGGGGCCTGTTGCTCTCCCTTACCGTTACGGGGCAGGACTACAAGGCCGAGGCGCGGCTTGTCAACGCGCTTGACGGGTCAATCGCCGCGTTCTCCATGAAGGCGAGCGGAAACGACGCGCTGACGACGCTCACGGATAGGATCGCCTCCGACGTTTCAGCGATTGTCGCCAAGACGTCCACAAAATCCGACGATAAAAAAGAGGCAAAAAAGGACGACGATTTTCTGATAAGAACGGCTCAGCAAAAGGCGCAACTATGGAAAAGCGAACGCAAGAAGGGCGCATACATCGCAATGGCGCAGGCCGACGTCAATAAGGACGGGACAAAGGAGTTGTTGCTGTTGAGCGGCTCCGGTCTATACATAGCGATAATGAAGCCGGACGGCCTTGAAACGATTAAGGAGATACAAACGCCGGCAGGGGTCAAGAACTTTTCGCTCACCGTCATTGACGCGGATAAGGACGGCAAGGACGAGATCTACGTCTCAGGCATATCCGGCGACAAGCCAAGCGCCAGCGTCATAGAGTTCATTGACAACGACTACAAGATTACCGCCTCCGGGATACAATGGGCCGTGCGCGCAATGCAGGCGAGCGCGGGCGAGGCCGTCCTTGTAGGACAGTCGTATCGTCCAAGCGACGGGTTTTACGGCACGCTCTACAGGCTTGAGAAAAAAGGCTCTTCCATTGCCAAGGCCGGGGAGTTTGAAGTGCAGTTGAGCAGGGGCGACCTCTTCCGGGTGCAGCCGGCCGACATGACCGGCTCAGGTCAAACAGAGCTTGTGCTGCTCGACGACAGGGGGTTCCTGAAGCTATACAAAAAAGACAAGTCGGGCAAGTGGGAGCAGGCATGGAAGGGCAGGGACTTTTACGGCGGCACCTTAAATCTTATCGAGCAGGAGGATTCCACGCTCGGCGCGTCGTCAAAAGAAGCTCATCCGGTCGAAGGCCGCTTTTTTATCGCGGACTACAACAAAGACGGCAGAAAAGAGGTCATCCTCAAGAGGAACTACCCCGGCGGCCTTGGCAGATCATCCAAGCAACCCCGCTCCTTCATCGAGGCCGAGGTCATAAGCCTTTCATGGCATGACGGCGCGTTTGAAGAGGACTGGAAGACGAAGAAGATCGAAGGCTATATCGCCGACTTCGTCATAGAAGAAGCGGTTGACGGGACAAAGAAGATAATAATGCTCGTGGTCGAAGGCACTGAAGGTTTTAGCGAAGAGATAAAAAGTTATGTACTTTCGCACAGGCTCGTTATATAATACGCGTCCTGTAAAGCATAACCCGCAAACAAAGGCGCATCCATTCCAAAAACGTTGTCAACGGCGGTGTAGCTCAGTTGGCAGAGCAGGGGTCTCATAAGCCCCATGTCCGTGGTTCGAATCCACGCACCGTCACCAGTTAATTCAAGGGGTTTGAGCGATGAGGCACAAGCCCTTATTCTCCGGCGTAACCAAATCTGACCGCCTCATCTTTTCCCTGAACGCTTGGACCTGAGCGCGGACTGCGCCGCGGCAAGCCGCGCAATCGGCACCCTGAACGGCGAACAGGAGACGTAGTCGAAGTTGTTTACGTGGCAAAAGGCGACTGAAGCCGGGTCCCCGCCGTGCTCCCCGCAGATGCCTATCTTAAGGCCGGGCTTGGCCCTTCTCCCCTTTTCAATGGCCATCTTTATAAGAAGCCCGACCCCGTCCTGATCGAGCGACTGAAATGGGTCGGCCTTTAGTATGCCGGTCTTTTTCTCGTCAACGTAGTCGGGCAGGAACCTGCCGGCGTCGTCCCGCGACATGCCGAGCGTCATCTGCGTCAGGTCATTGGTTCCGAAAGAGAAAAAGTCCGCAACCGTCGCGATCCGGTCGGCGAGGAGCGCGGCCCTCGGGACCTCTATCATGGTGCCGAGCAGATATTTTATCTTTTCCCCGCATTCGTCCATGACGCCGGAGGCGATTGCCCTTGCCCTGTCCTCAAGTATGGAAAGCTCCTTTGCGTCGATGATGAGCGGAAGCATTATCTCAGGGGATACCTTTACGCCCTTTTTCCTGCACTCGCAGGCCGCCTCGATGATAGCCCGTACCTGCATATCCAATATCTCAGGGTAGGTTATGCAAAGACGGCTCCCCCTGTGTCCAAGCATGGGGTTGGCTTCCGAGAGCCTCTCTATCCTTCTCTTCACCTGATGAAACGGCAGGCCAAGCCTCTGGGCAAGGCGCTTTTGCCCGTTTTCGTCGTGAGGAACGAACTCATGCAGAGGAGGGTCTATGAGCCTTATGGTTACGGGTTTTCCGTCCATTGCCCTGAATATGCCGACGAAGTCCTGACGCTGAAAGGGCAGTATCTCGTTAAGGGCGTTTTTCCTCGTCTCTTCGTCCTCGGAGACGATCATCCTCTGTATGGCGACCCTGCGCTCGTCCGTGTCGAAGAACATGTGCTCTGTCCTGCAAAGCCCTATGCCCTCCGCGCCCAGCCTCACCGCGTTCTCCGCGTCGTAAGGCGTGTCAACGTTGGTTCTCACCTTGAGCGCGCGCTCCGAGTCGGCCCACTTCATCAGGGTCGTGTATGCGTCCGGGAGTTCCGGCTTTATGAGTTTAAGGCACGTCCTGAATACCTCGCCGGTTGAGCCGTTGAGCGTTATCTCGTCGCCTTCCTTCAGTATCGACTCGCCTACGGCCACGGTCTTTGCCTCGTAGTCTATAACAAGGTCTTCACAGCCCACCACACAGCACTTGCCCCAGCCCCTTGCCACGACCGCGGCATGGGAGGTCTTGCCCCCGGTTGCCGTGAGTATGCCCCTTGCCGCGTGCATCCCGCCCACGTCCTCCGGGCTGGTCTCCTTACGGACGAGTATCACCGATTTTCCCTGCTCAGTCTGTGCCTCCGCATCCTTTGCGTTGAATACTATCGCCCCGCATGCGGCGCCGGGAACCGCGTCTATGCCGGTCGCAAAGAGGTTTCTCTTCAGTTCGTCGGCCGGTATGTCCTTGTCTATTACCGGATAGAAAAGCCCCTCTATGTCCTTGTCCGTAATCCTTAGTATGGCCTCTTGTCTGGTTATGAGCCTCTCCTTGACCATGTCAACCGCGATACTAAAGGCCGCCATGGGGGAGCGCTTGCCTGTCCTGCACTGTAGGATGTAGAGCTTGCCGGTCTCAATGGTAAACTCTATGTCCTGCATCTCCTTGTAATGCTTTTCAAGCCTTGTCCGCACCTTGCAAAGCTGTTTATATATATCCGGCAGGATGCCTTCAAGGTCGTTTAAGTGGAGGGGCGTGCGGATACCGGCGACGACGTCCTCGCCCTGCGCGTTCATTAGGAGGTCTCCGTAGAACACGTTCTCTCCGGTATTCGGGTCCCGCGTGAAGCACACGCCCGTGCCTGATGAGTCCCCCATATTGCCGAAGACCATCTGCACGACGCTGACCGCTGTGCCCAAAAGTCCCTTTATCTTCTCAACGCGCCTGTACGTTACGGCCTTTTCGGCCATCCATGAGCCGATGACCGCGTCTATCGCGCCCCAGAGCTGGCCCCTCGAGTCCTGAGGAAAATCGCCTCCCGTATGCTCCCTGTACACCGCCTTGAGCCTTGGGATGAGCGCGAAAAGCTCCTCTTCGTTAACCTCGGTGTCAAGGACAAGCCCGCCGCGCTTGCCGAGCCTCGGGCGCGTACGCCTCTCCTTTATCTCGTCGAACTCGTCGTCGAACTTCCTCCTCGGCACGCCCATAGCCGTTGAGCCGTACATGAAGATGAATCTCCTGTAGGCGTCGAGGGCGAATCTCCTGTTTGCCGTCTTCTTGGCAAGCCCCTCCACGGAACTGTCGTTAAGCCCGAGGTTTAAGATGGTCTCCATCATGCCCGGCATACTGCGAGACGCGCCGGAACGCACGGACACGAGGAGCGGGTCATCGGAATCGCCAAGCCTCTTGCCCACCAGTTTTTCAAGCCTTACAAGGTTCTTTTCAACCTCAGCCTTGAAGCCGGGCGGGTATTTTCTGTTGTTTTTGTAGAAGTGATCGCATACCTCGGTAGTGCAGGTGAAGCCCGCCGGAACCGGCAGGCCGATGTTGGTCATCTCGGCAAGGCCCGCGCCCTTGCCGCCCAAAAGCTCTTTCATGCTGCCTTTGCCCTCGGCCTTACCGTTGCCGAAAAAATAGACGCTTCTTTTCGCCTTGGCCATGCGAACTCCTCCACTGGGAAGTATATTGTAACCGTACAGCCGTAACCGGCAACTCAGGAGACTAACAAAAAACGGACAAAAAGGCAAAGGGTAAATCAGCTTGACAACACGCCTTGACAACGACCATAGAAACCGCTTAAAATCACGCAGACGCTTCTTTCGCTAATCTTCTTCAATAATCCTGTTTCAGGAAAAGGTCTCCATGCCGTTCTTTTCGCCGTTGCCCCTGGCGTTCTCATCCATCGTCATCTTTCTTATGATGGCGGGTTTGGCGCTCCTCCTTCAAAACCGCCAGACCTTCCTCGTCAATATGGCGTTTTTCCTGTCAACGGTCTCATGCGGCATCGGCCTATATGCAGGGTTCGAGGCCGTGGCCTCCGGCTCCATGCAGACGATGATAATGCCTATCGGACTGCCTGACCTGCCTTTTTACATCAGGGTTGACGCGCTATCCGGTTTTTTTCTGTCGCTCGCGTCCCTGACCGGCCTCATGGTTTCCATATACTCGTTCGATTACGTGAAGGGCATCCTCAGCGCGCGCAAAGCTACGAAGCTCGTCGTGTTCTACTGCCTGTTCATGGCCGGGATGCTCCTCGTGCTCATATCAGACGACGCCTACTTTTTCATGTCCTCATGGGAGCTGATGGCGCTGTCCTCGTTCTTTCTCGTCTCGTTCGAGGACGAGTCCGCTGAAAACCGCAGGGCCGCCTTCCTATATATCCTCATAGCGCATATAGGCGCGGTGATGATACTGCTCTCTTTCGGCATATTGGCCGGTTTTGCCGCGGGGTTTGAAAACTTCATGGGATACAGGTTCTCGGCCATGCGCTCGGCTGAACCGGGCATGCTATGGGCGTCCATCGCCTTTTTTCTGGCCTTTTTCGGCTTTGCGTCAAAGGCGGGCGTGGTTCCGCTCCACGTGTGGCTCCCTGAGGCCCACCCTGCCGCGCCAAGCAACATATCCGCGCTCATGAGCGCGGTGATGCTCAAGATCGCAATATACGGCATCCTCAGAGTCTGCATGGACATAATCGGCGTACAGGTCTGGTGGTGGGGCGGGGTCGTGCTCGTTATCGGCCTAATCACGGCCGTCATGGGCATACTCTACGCCCTCATGCAGGTGGACATCAAACGGGTGCTCGCCTATTCATCGGTCGAGCACGTCGGGATAATAACCGTGGGCATCGGCCTTTCGATGATATTCACCTCCTTCGAACTGCGCATGCTCGCGGCGCTCGCCCTGACCGCCGCGCTCTATCATTGTCTGAGCCACTCGGTCTTCAAAAGCCTGCTGTTCATGGCCGCCGGAAGCGTCCTGCACTCAACCGGCGAGCGCAACATGGAAAGACTCGGCGGCCTGATACACAAACTGCCGTGGACGAGCGCCCTGTTCCTCGTGGGCGCGCTCTCCATCGCGGCCATGCCGTTGTTCGGCGGTTTTGTCTCGGAGTGGCTGACCTTTCAAGCCTTCCTGCTCTCCCCGGTACTGCCGAACGCGCTCTTAAAGATACTCTTTCCGCTTGGCGCGGCGCTCTTGGCCCTTACGGCGGCGCTCTCGGCCAGATGCTTTGTAAAGGTCTTTGCCGTTACGTTTTTAGGCCAGAGGAGAGCGGTTCCGACAACCGAAACTCACGAGGCGGGCATGTCCATGCGCCTCGCCATGTCCATTGCCGCAATATCAAGCCTTGCGCTCGGTCTATTCCCGTCTTTTGTCATTGATTGGATCGACACGGTCCCGCAAAGCCTCGTCAAAGGCCGGATAGCCTCGTCAGCCGGGGCGTTCGGGTGGATGTGGCTTACGCCGATCTCGGCGGAGAGGGCCTCATATTCCGCGCCTATCGTATTCATCGGCATCTTTGCCGCGGTTGCCGTTGCGTGGCTCGCCTTTCACGGCAAAAAAGCGGCTACAAGGAGAAGCGCGACATGGGACTGCGGCTTTGAAAAGATGACCCCGAGGATGCAGTACAACTCGACCTCCTTCGCAATGCCCTTGAGACGGATATTCGGCTTCCTGTTCGTCGTCAGTGAGTCCGTAAGAACGTCCCATGCCCAACCGGGATCAGCTCCGCGCATCCGGTATTCGCTGAGGATAGAGGACAGGCTCTGGTACGTCTTCTATAAACCGTTTTCCGACGCGGCCTATTATCTTGCAAAGCAGGCCAACAGGCTCCAGCACGGCAGGATGCAGATATACCTTTTATACTCCTTCATAACGCTCATAACACTGCTGGTGTTCGCATGACGAATTCATCAAGTTCCATAATCGTCGAATGTCTTCAAGTGGCCACGGTGGTTTTTCTCGCGCCGCTCTTTACCGGCTGGGTGCGCCTCCTTAAATGCCGGGCGCAGGCAAGGACGAGCGCCGGTCTCCTGCAACCGTACAGGGACATATACAAACTCTTCTTCAAGGAAGTAGCGCTCGCTGAAAACGCCTCATGGATATTCAGGTTCACGCCGTACATGGTCTTCGGCGCAACCGTTATGGCCGGGGCAATAATACCGGTAATCTCGACACGGGCGCCGCTTTCGGCGACGGCGGACATCATCGCCCTTGTCGCCATATTCGCGCTTGCGCGTTTTTTCTCGGCCCTTGCCGGAATGGACGCGGGCACGGCCTTCGGAGGGATGGGCTCAAGCAGGGAGATGATGGTGGCCTCGCTGGCCGAACCGGCCATGCTCATGAGCGTGTTCACCATATCGCTCGTCAACCGCTCGACCTCGCTCTCGCAGATGACGCACGTGATCGTAAACAGCCCGATCATGCTCAGACCGTCCCTTGCCTTCGCGCTTCTCGCCTTCGCGCTCATCGCCATCGCCGAGACCGGCAGGATACCGGTTGACAACCCTGCCACACACCTTGAGCTGACCATGATACACGAGGCCATGTGCCTTGAATTCTCCGGGCGGCACCTTGCGCTCATCGAGTGGGCCAAGGGAATAAAACTGCTTCTTTTCGCGTCCCTCGGCATCGCGCTGTTCGCGCCATGGGGCATGGCAACCGGAGGTACGCTTCAATCGCTCGTTATTTCTTACGTTACCCTTACGGCCAAACTTGCCGTAATCGGCGTTGCCATCGTGCTCATAGAAACAAGGCTTGCGAAGATGCGCATATTCCGGGTGCCGGAGTTCCTCGGCGCCGCGTTCTTACTGGCGACGCTCGGAATGTTGTCGTACTTCATGCTGGAGTAGAATATGTCCCATGAATTGGCGATAGAGATAAACAGCCTGCTTGCGGCGCTCATCCTGCTTACGTCCTTCGGCCTCCTTGTGCAAAGGAGGGTATACGGGCTTCTGCATATCTTCGCGTGGCAGGGGGTCTTTCTTTCCGTAAGCACGGCCATCGTCGGCTACAGCGCCGGACTTAATCATCTGTACATATCGGCGGCCATGACGCTCGTCATCAAGGTCTTCGCGCTTCCGTACATCCTCTACGTCCTCATACATAAGCTCAGGATCAAAAAAGAGGTGGAGGACATGGTGAACATCCCGACGACCATGCTCATAGGCATCGCCGTCGTCATATTCTCGTATCATCTCACGGCCCCGATACGCGAGCTTTCGACCCTGATGACCCGCTCGACCCTTGCCGTGGCGCTCTCCACCGTGCTCCTCGGACTCCTGATGATGATAACCCGCAAGAAGGCCGTAACGCAGATCATCGGCTTCCTTGCCCTTGAAAACGGCCTTTTCTTCGCGGCCACAAGCGCAACTTACGGGATGCCGCTCGTGGTGGAGCTTGGCGTTGCCCTCGACATACTCATTGCCGCGTTCATATTCGGCATGTTCTTCTTTCAGATACGCACGTCCTTCGACAGCCTGGACCTGAAGGAAATGGAAAAACTAAAGGATCTCGATTGACGCAATGACCCTAATCGCGCTTCTCTCGATAAGCCTCGTATCAGCCGTTGTCCTCGCCTTCATCGGCGACAAGCGTTATGCGGCCGAGGTTAACATCCTCGGCGGGGCGGCCACGTTCGCCGTAAGTCTTCTCCTCGGCGCCGAGGTCTACATCTCCGGGCCTTTTGTCATTGCCAACGGATTTTTCTTCGTGGACGCGCTCAATGTATACCTTGCGGTTCTTACCGCATTCGTCTCCATGACCACCGCCATATTTTCAAGGCCATACATGCGCCACGAGCGCGAGATCGGCAGGGTCGGCAAGACGGCCATGCGCTTTTATCACGCGATGTATCAGCTCTTCATCTTCGCCATGCTCCTCGCCCTTCTTACCAACAACGTGGGCGTCCTGTGGATCTCGATGGAGTTGGCCACCCTTTCAACGGTCTTACTCGTCTCGCTCTACCGCACCCCTTCTTCCATAGAGGCCGCGTGGAAGTACTTCATCCTGTGCGGCGTCGGCATCGCTCAGGCGCTCTTCGGCACGGTTCTCCTCTACTTCGCCGCCGAGAAGGTCCTGGGCGAAGGCTCGGCCGCGCTTCAGTGGACCAACTTAAGTCGAGTTAGCGGACAACTCGAACCGACCGTGCTTTCCCTTGCCTTCATCTTTTTCATGATAGGCTATGGCACAAAGGTCGGCCTTGTTCCGCTCCATAACTGGCTCCCGGACGCCCACGCCGAGGGGCCTACGCCGATTTCGGCCGTGCTATCCGGCCTGCTTCTCAACATTGCGCTGTACGCGCTTGTTCGCTGTAAGGCGCTGGTTGACGGCGCAACTCACGGCAACAAGGCGGGATATATAATGATGGCCTTCGGCATGGTCTCGCTCCTTGTCTCGGCCTTTTCACTCCTCAGGCAAAAGGACATCAAACGGATGTTCTCGTATTCTTCAATCGAGCACATGGGCATCGCCGCATTTGCGTTCGGACTCGGCGGAAGCGTGGCCACGTTCGGCGCGCTCCTTCACATGCTCGTGCACTCGCTCACCAAGTCGGCCATATTCTTTACGGTCGGACACGCCTCTCAAATTTACGCAACCCAGCAGATGACGCGCATACGCGGGCTTATACGCGCCAATGGGCCGGTGGGCTGGGGCCTTATGCTCGGCGTGGCCGCGATAACCGGGATGCCGCCGTTCGGCGTGTTCACGAGCGAATTTCTGATACTCACGGCAACTATAAAAGACGCGCCCATCATGTCCCCTTTCTTTCTCCTCGGGCTTGCCGTGGCCTTTGCGGCGCTGTTCAAAAAGACCATGCCGATGGTCTTCGGCGAGGCCGGCGAATCGGCGCGTCTGTCCGCTCATTCAATCAAGGTCTCTGACAGTCCCGTCGTAATCCACATGCTGATAGTCCTGTCCCTCGGCCTGTATCTGCCGGTTTTTCTGAGCGACTGGTTTCATGCGGCAGTTCGCCTATTGAGATAAGGAGTGATAGGAAATGCCCTCTCTTTGCGATCTGTTGAACGATAGATTTTCCGCCATTGCGAAAAAGGTTTCCGGCGTGCTTCCCGCGTCAATTGCGCTTTACTCAACGCCGCCTGAACGCCTGCCTGAACTGGCCTCGGCGCTGAAGGCTGGAGGCGCAAGGCTCATGGCCGAGTGGGCCGTTGATGAAACGGCCTTTGGACGGGAGTTTGCCGTGTACCTTGCCTTCAACTCAGGCAAGGAGTTTGTGTTGTTAAAGGCGGACATCGCGGCGCAAAACCCGTCCTTTCCAAGCATCGCCGGAATCTATCCGGCGGCAAACAGGTTCGAGCGTCAAATAATGAGCCTGTTCGGCATTATCGCCCTTGGACACCCTGACCCAAGGCAATGGATCAAGCACGAGGACTGGCCAGAGGACGCCTTCCCTCTGCGAAAATCCTTTGACGCATCAAGGTATCTTGAACGCAGGGAAGCGACGTATGATTGGGTTCAGGCAACGGGCGACGGCGTGTACGAGATACCGGTGGGACCGGTACATGCCGGCATAATCGAGCCCGGGCACTTCAGGTTCCAGTCCGTCGGCGAGGACATCATAAACCTTGAGGAGCGCCTCGGGTACGTGCACAAGGGCATAGAAAAAAGGTTTGAGTCTTTACCCATCCTTTCGGCCTATAAACTTGCAGGCAGGGTTTCAGGCGATACAACGGTCGCCCACGCAATAGCATACTGTCAGGCGCTTGAGGCCGTTGGTCAGACTCAAATACCGCCCCGCGCCGCGTGGATACGCGCCGTGCTCCTTGAGCTTGAGCGCGTCGCGAACCATGTATCCGACATCGGCGCGATATGCAATGACGCGGCCTTTACCTTCATGCTCTACCAGATGAGCCTGCTTAGGGAACGGATATTGAAGATAAGCGTGTCGATGTTCGGCCACAGGCTTATGATGGATTGCGTGATACCCGGCGGGGTAAACGCGGATATTATACCTTCCGCCGCTCAAACGATAATATCGGGGCTTGATTTCGTGTCCAACGAGTTTGAGCGGCTCATCGCGATCTATGAAGGCAACCCTTCGCTTGAAGACAGACTATACGGGGCGGGAATCCTCTCTCCGGCCATTGCAACCGAACTCGGCGTGGTCGGCTTCGTTGCGCGCGCAAGCGGGACGCCCCTTGACGCAAGGATTCAGATGCCTTTCGCGCCGTATGATACGATCGTGCCTGAAACCCCGCTGTTGCGCTCCGGCGACGTTCATGCCCGCGCATGGGTAAGAATACTGGAAGTGCGCGAGTCAATACGGTTGATCAGAGAGTTTTTACACGGCGTGCCGCAGGGTGCGTTGTCCGCCGTATGCCGGATGCCGTTGCCGGGCGCATCCGGTTTTTCAACGGTCGAGGGCTGGCGCGGGGAGATAGTCTACTGGCTTCAGGCCGGAGATGACGGAACCATAAACCGCTGCATGGTCAGGGACCCTTCAAGCGTGAACTGGGTTGCCCTTGAACATGCCATCAAAGGCAATATCGTTCCCGATTTTCCGCTGTGCAATAAGAGCTTCAATCAGTCGTACTCAGGCAACGATTTATAAAGGTAAAAACATTGTTCAGGATACTTCACCAGATATTCCGCACAGGCGTCGTAACCGAGCCGCTCGCCCCTGAGGAGGAAGGCAGGGTTACGCTCACGGGCAGGGCCGTTGAAGAGGCCGTGCTCAAACGCTTCAGCCGGAGCCTTACCATCCGTCTCGTTGACGCGGGTTCGTGCAACGGTTGCGAGCTTGAGATACAGGCGGTGAATAACCCCGTCTACGACTGCGAACGGTTCGGCATTCACTTCACGGCCTCGCCGCGCTTTGCGGACATGCTCCTCGTTACAGGGCCGGTTTCAAGAAACATGGAAAACGCATTAAAGCGTACCTTTGAAGCCATGCCCGCGCCGAAACTGGTCGTAGCGGTCGGGGATTGCGCTTATAACGGCGGCGTCTTCGGGCCGGGCTACGCGACCCGTGAATCGGTTGCCGACGTCTTACCGGTAGACGCATTCATCCACGGCTGTCCGCCGACCCCGAACGCGATACTTACCGGCATACTAAAGGCGGTGCGGCGCGCGCCCCTATCTATTCGATAAGCGGTGTCATTGGCTTGAGCCAACAGATCGTCAATACGCTTGAGAACGGCGATGGTCAGAAGGATTTTTTGGATGCGGAAATATTGATGAAATGTCGGGTTGGGCATGGGAGATAGTCGCTGTCGTTATGGAAGAATAATAGTCGGGTTACGCTTCGCTAACCATACCTGCAAGCTACACGGCGTTCTGCATGAACTGTTCAATTGGAGTAGGGAATCTCTGATTAATTCGCCGACCCGTCATTGCGAGCAACGCGAAGCAATCTCGTCTTCAAGGAAATCAACAACTTAAAGATTGCTTCGCCGCAAAAGCGCGGCTCGCAATGACAGAAAAGAGAATTAATCAGACCTTCC
>JACRCE010000096.1 GCA_016213015.1 Deltaproteobacteria bacterium
AGTCGCGCCTGACGGGCTCCTTGGAGACGCCTTGCCGCCGATAAGGAGCTTTTTAGCAACCGTAAGCCTGCTCATGGTGGCCCAGTTGAGAAAATTTCCGCTGGCGATGGGCCGGGTCGCGGATGATGCGCCGCCCGGGCCCGACGCCGGAATCGAGTTTGCAACGCACGTCTCCGTACCCGGACAGTTACCGTCCGCCGCGCAACCGGTGGTTGTCGTTACGCTGCATTGCCCGGTATACGTGCCGGTCTCCTCCCATCTATTGTTGGCCGTGTACTGGTAGTATTTGGTCGAGTCGAACAGACCGTAATACTGTCCGCTTGAAAATTGAGTCGGGTCGTAGTCCGAGGAGTACGCATCGTCATTCATGGACCCGGAGTTGTCGAGCACGATGAGCACGTTAGGCTGTATTACCGTGGCTATAAACGGCGGTTGCGCCGTATAGTCGGTCATAGTCGCTACGGCCATGACCTTATCGGCTGACAACGCCAAGGACGCGCATAATATCGCTGCTATCGTTATAAGGCGTTTCATTGGTATACCCTCCTTTATTAGGCTGAAGGGGTTTAGGCTTCTTCTACCTTCAGCCTATCTACCTTCAGTCTATCCTCTAAGCTACTTCAGAAAAATCTCCATTATAACCATCTCTTGTATCATACCTTCCTCAGCCAGATAGCGCACCTTCATCGGCGGATCGATGGTGCCAACGGCGACATACTTGCCTTTCATATCCTTTATCCTGACGTTTTGGTCAAGCCCAAAGGTCTTATCCCAATCCATGGTGAGGATAACGTTGCTTAGATCCGGCGTCTTTGTTTTATCGGTAACCTCGGCATTTTTGTTCCCGGTAATCTTGACCAGCCTTCCCTCGACCCAATCGGCGGCAAAGGCATTTGCGCTTCCATTGAGCAGAACGAAACCGAACAAAATCAGGAATAAGCAGACCGAAAGCCCTTGCCGTAAGATCGTTTTCATATACGCCTCCTTTAAGGATGGTTGAAGTACGGTTCAAAAACCGTCTCTAACCTTCTTTAACCCTGAACCTTCTCTAAGGAACCTCTGATTTATTCTTATTTTGTCATTGCGAGCCGCGCTTTCGCGGCGCGGCAATCTCTAAGTTGTTGATTTCCTTGAAGACGAGATTGCTTCGCGGAGCGAGAATGACGGGTCGGCGAATTAATCAGAGCTTCTCTAACTATATAGTCCCCTGAGAGTCTATGCTGTACAATATGGCCGCGCCGCCCGCGGCAAGGCCGCCGCCGATGCCCTCGTACCCTGCCGCGCTCTCTATGCCGCTGCCCTCGACATGAGTGGCATAGAGCCTGTCTATGTCAACGTTGACGGCCACGCCGTTGAGATTCGTAATGAGTATGTCGGCGCCTGACGAAGGCGTGTCGGTATGATAAGCCGGTCCGAAGGTTATCTCCGCGCCGAGGCCCACGCTGTCCGTATCGTCAAGGGTTCCCGTTGTGCCGACAAAACCGGATGGAAAGGACATGGTCGTGGTTATCGAGGAGGATGAGGTCGTAAGCTGGCCGTTCCACAAAGTGCTTTCGATAATCGGTATCGCCAAGTCAATGCCCGCCTCGGCGCGTGCAAGCGCCCTTGAACTCCTCTTGAGATTGCCGGAGATCTGGATGTCAACCGTAGATGTGTTGATGGCCAGAACCCCTATGAGGGTAACAATCACCATGAGGATGAGCATGGTGACAAGGATTGTGCCTTTTTCGTTGTTCAGTGTATTCATACAATCAAGCCTTTTTTAGCTCCCCATCGGAAAAAGGGGAGGGGCATATATTAAAACCCCTGTCTCGGGTTTCTTAATTTTATGAGCTTGGTAAGGCTCCTTCGCCTGTACCCGTCCTTTGCCGCGCCGGTGCATCCGGCGTCGGTAGAGCGGTCTTCAAGGCATATCCTGTTGTAGACCGCGCCGGTCTTGAGGCTCAAGCCCTTTGAGCTTGTCCGCGCCACGATGTTCGCCCTTATCGCGATTATCGACGACGCGTCGACCGGGGCATTTGAAAAATCATCGGCCTCATAAGCGGTGGTAGCGCCGCCGGAATCATCTATTATGCCGTCTTTCGGGCTTGCATCTATGCCGTAGGCAAACTGGATGTCTTCTATGTTCTCAGCGATGACCTGGCCGTCGCCGGGGACAGCGCCGCCCCTCAACAAGGTATAATCTGTGCTTACCAGACACGGATTGTCCGGCGTGCAATCATTGGCGGTTGTTACCGTGGTGGTTGAAATGGAATATTGAACGGCCTGGATGATGTATACGGACGTGCCGTCGGGGTATGCCCTGTCCAGCGTGGCCGGAGAGAACAACGCTACTTTACCGGCGGCCCTCTCCGCGTCCGACTGTGTGCTGGCAAGCTCTATCATAGCGTTTGACCCGCTAAGGCTTATATAGCGCCTGTTCGGCACGTAAGTGAACGTGCCTGACGAGTTTAAAAAAAAGTTGTTGGCATTGGTCGCCCCTGTTGCGTCGTTATCCAGACATATCTTGCCCGCCGCGCTGACGTTACAATCAAGATTGCCTCCCTGAAGAAGTGTTCCGGCCGCAAACCCTATCCCGATAATCGTTATGCTGTCAGGCCCGGTTGCGCTGTTGGTAACCACCACGGGAGACGTAATGGGATTGGTAATGCCTGTGAATGTAAGGGAAAAAGGCGGGTCTGGAAGACCGAAACCAGCGGTCTTTATATCCCTGCTGAACCTGCTGTCCATGGCGAACCTCACGGTCTGCTGAGCCTCGGAGACGTCCTCCTGAAACTTATACGACCAGTTGCTGCTTGAAAACAGGACATAGCCTATCAGCGCCACGACTGCGGCAAGCCCCATGGCGGCCAGAAGTTCGATGAGCGTAAAACCGCCCTGCCCTGTTAAGGGGTATCTTCCGTCATTCTCGCTCCGACGAAGCAATGCAATGACATTCGTCTTATATCCCGCGTTTGACTTCATGTCGCCCATGTCTCCATAACGGTTGAGAGCGTTACCGTACGTGTTCCAAGAAGTCCCCACGTTATTGTAACGCTGATAGCGGCCGTCTTTGCAATGGGTGAATCAGCCGTAACGCTGACGACGCCCCTGGCCCCTGGAAGCCCAAGACCAGTGGTATCCAACAGCCTCGCCCTCCACTGGGTGCAGTCTCCAAGGACTGGGTCGGTCAACCCGACCGGCGTCGCGCAGTTGTTATTGGTATCTATGCCGTTATAATTGACCGGCGTAACCCCCCCGTTGACCCTGATCCTGTCAAGCATCTCCTCTGCAAGTTGCACGGCAATGGTTACGTCTCTCGCGGAGGTGTTCCCTTGCAGGGCCGTTGTCTGCATGCTCGCTACCGCAAGGAGGCCGACTGAAACGATGCCGATCGCCACTAAAACCTCAAGAAGGGTAAAACCTTTTTGATTGTTCATATACCCGCCCCTTAACAAGTGCTCCCGTCAACAACCCGTACATTTCCGGTATTCGTATTGACGCACAATGACTGAATTTGCGACGTGCCGTCCCGTTTAACCGCCGACACTTCAACTCTACTACCCGTTCCCGCGCACTCGGCGGCGCCGGTCGGATTAAACACCGCCCTTCCGGGGGCAACGGCGCCACAGACGAAGCTTGCGCTTACCCGTGAATAATCCCTTGATAAATCCGCTGTCTTGGAAATTATGTCCAACGTATCCTCTCCCCCGACGTCGCATCCGGCATCCCATGTTGCTCCTGCCCGTCTTTTTATGCAATAGGTCGTGGATGTAACAAACTCAACGGCATACACTTTGCCTTCTCTTATCGCATTGAGCCTTGCCGTCTGCATATCTACGTAGACCTGCCTTGCTCCGCCCCTTACCCTGTAGTTGGTCATTAGATCCCCGATATAAAACATGCTTATCGCGGCAAGAACGCTGATAAGAGCGACGGTCATCAATACCTCTATCAATGAAAACCCTGCCTCTTGCATATCAGCATGTCTTTCAGAAACATTGCACTCCATCTTGATTCTCCTGACGTATAATACAGCAATTCTTATGCCAGAACACCTTCAAGCCTAACCCATTGATATAGCTGGACATTCAAAGACTTGCCAAGGCATTGAGGATGCCATTATAAGAAAAACCTTACCAGACCATGAAAAGATTTCATTCTTGTGCGGCCTTGACCTCCTGGATAACTCCGGGAAGCAAATATACGCCAAACGCTATGATAACGACTGAATTGAATATGATATAAAAATAGACGAACTTCTTGAAGTTTAGTATCTCGGCCCTTATATCCGCAAGCGGCATGGAAAAGATGATTGTCCCCGTGGAACCCGTCAATGGAGCCGATACCAAAAATTCCCTGCCGACCCCTTCAAACCATCCTGCGCCCGTCATCTTAATGTCCAACCCGCCGATAAGATAGAGGTCTTTACCGCCATCAGCGCGGAGCGCAGTGCCCTTGCCGACGACGAAGACAGGGGCGTTACCTGAGCCTACGATGGATAATGCCTGTATTGCGCCCTTTTCAACCAACTTTGCCGCAAGCCCTTTGAAGGCATTGGTCTCATATCCCTTTCCATCCTTCAAAACGGCTTGAACCGTTGTCGCTATGATCTCCGCCTCCTTGGCTTTTGCGTAGAGCAGGCTCCATTCGAGCATCTTTATACTCAAAAATCCCATAAGTATTATTGCGCCCGCCGTTACGAGCAACGCGCCGACTATAAGCCTGCCGCGCAATCCCCATGCTTTCATCAAACGTCTCCCTCACAGTCCGTAATCTTTTATCTTATACAGCAATGCCCTGAAACTTATCTCCAGCAGCTCCGCGGCCTTTGTCTTGTTGTTGCCCGTGGCCTCGAGTGCCCTTTTGATGAGCGCCCGTTCGATAATCTGGTGCGCCTTTTTTATGGAGAGCGCGGACGAGGTTGCCGCGCCCCGAGTCTGTGCGCCGAACCTTGCGGATATGGGCAAGGCATCCGGCGTTATCCAGCCCGTATCCTCCAATATCATCGCCCTCTCGATTACGTTTTCAAGCTCTCGAACGTTACCCGGCCAGTCGTATGACTTGAGGAGCGCATAAGCCTCGTCGGTTATCCCCTTGACCTTCTTGCCGAACCTCGCCCCGTATTTCTCGATGAAATGCGTCGCAAGAAGCGCGATGTCCGCGCTCCTTGCACGGAGCGGCGGCAGTCTTATCTCGATGACGTTCAACCTGAAGTAAAGGTCTTCCCTGAAGAGTCCGTCAACGATAGCCTGTTTCAAGTCTTTTGCAGTGGCGGCCACGACGCGGGTATCTACCTTTATCGCCTTGGTGTCCCCGACGCGGCGCACCTCTCCCTCCTGAAGCGTCCTCAAGAGCTTTACCTGCAACTCCATCGGAAGCTCTCCGACCTCGTCGAGAAAGAGCGTGCCGGTGTCCGCCTCCTGAAAAAGCCCTGTCTTTGTCCTGTGCGCGTCCGTAAAGGCGCCCTTTACGTGGCCAAAGAGTTCGCTTTCGATAAGCTGAGCAGGCATGGCCCCGCAGTTTATCGCCACGAACGGACGGTCTTTTCTTGCGCCGCCGAAATGAAGAGCGCGCGCTATAAGCTCCTTGCCGGTTCCGCTCTCCCCGACGATCAATACCGCGGCGTCGTAGCCGGCCACCTTTTTTGCAAGCGCCACGGTCTCTATCATCGCTTTGTCAACGGTTATGATGCCCTCAAAGCCCTTGCCGAGCGCGCCCAAGAGCCTTGAGTTTTCGCGCTTGAGGCGCTCCCTTTCCTCGGCCTTCTTTATCGTCAGGGACACCTCGTCGGCCTTGAACGGCTTCGATATATAATCATAAGCGCCATGCTTCATGCACTCGATGGCCGTGTCAACCGTGCCGTATGCGCTCATCATTATGACTGTGCAGGATACGCCGCCGGCTTTGACGGCCTCTAAGAACTCAAGGCCGCCCATCCCCGGCATCCTTATATCGCACAGGATAAAATCGCCGCTCTCCAGCGCACAGAGCGCCTCCCTTGCGTCGGCATACATCACCGGCTCGTATCCCTCGCGCTTCAGGATCACCCCAAGAAGATGGCGCATCGCCTCTTCATCGTCTATGACGACTATCTTCTTCAACGCCATGTAAAACTCCCGTTCATTGAGCGGACGGGAACTCCACGGTAAAAACAGAGCCGCTCTTGCCCGTGGAAAACCTTATCTCTCCGCCATAAGCCTTTATTATGGTCTGCGTGACAAACAGTCCAAGCCCTGTGCCTTTGCCGACGATCTTGGTCGTAAAAAACGGATCGAATATCCTCGATGCGTCCTTCTCGGAAACCCCTGCGCCCGTGTCCGAGACCCTGATGATCACGAAGCCCCTTTCATAGGCGCTCGACTCCGGCGTTTGAGCCTCGGTCCGATCTTTGGCGCGCCTTAACGGCTTATGTCCACTATGACCTTCAATCGGTCTCATCTCCACCGTGGACTCCACGGTAACAAGCCTCAAGCCGCTCAATCCGGCCATTGCCTCGGCCGCGTTTATCATCAGATTCATGATCACCTGCCTCAGCTTCCCTGAATCAACGGCAACGGGTTTTACGCCGGAGGAGAGCTTCAATTCCGTGTTCACGCCCGCAAAGGCCGGATGCGCCTTGAGAAAAGCGGACGTCTCCGCAATGACCGCGTTCACGTCAACCGGCGAGGCGGCCTTTTTCGGCGGCCTTGCCACGTCGAGAAACTCCCTGACTATCGCGTCTATCCGCCCAAGTTCCGAAGACGCCCTCGTTATCATCTCTCTTTGCTCGTCAAGAGGCAAGCCGCCCTTCTTAAGCAACTCGATATATCCGCTTACGGCCGCGAGCGGATTCCCGACTTCATGCGCTATGCCGGCGGCAAGGTTGCCTATGGCGGCAAGCGTGGAACTTCTCAAAAGCTCCTCTTGAGTCTCGATAAGCTCCTTATTCAGACGCTCAAGCGCCTTTATCTCGGACTCAAGGTTTTCCGCCATGACGTTGAAAGACCCGGCAAGGCTTCCTATCTCGTTGTCGGCGTCCGCCGGAGCGCGTTCGCTGAAACTCCCGCCGGCTATGCGCGTGGCCGCGGTTTGAAGCGCCTTCAAAGGGTTTATGATCGATCTGGAGAGAAAATATACGCCAAGCGCGATTATTATAATAGAATCGATGGCCGCGTACACAATGATGAACTTCTTTGCGGCTGAGGTATCGCGCTTCAACTCGGCAAGCGAAAGGATAAATGAGACGTTGGCCTTTTTCCCGCCGGGCAGGTCGAGCGGCGCGTTGACGAGGAGCATATCCGCCTCCTGGCCGAACCATCCAACGGCCCTTCGCTTCACCGTTACGTTGCCCGAGTAAGACACGTCCTCCCAGTCCCACGCAGGGATAACGCCTTCCGCCGTCTTTTTGTTCGCCTCGGCCACGGTAAAGTTGTTGACGCCTGAACGCTTGAGCAGGTGAACCACGCCTTGAAACGGCTCGGTCGTTTGAACCACGGACGGATACAGCGCCTCGGCGCGTATAAGCCTTACAATACTATCGGCCTCGCCTATCTTCAGGTGCACGGCCGAGGACTCGATGGCGTGTATGCTCATCAGGCCGATAAGCCCTATCCCGGCCGCCGTCGTGATGACGATGCCGGCGATGAGTTGAAAGCGGATGCCGATCTGTGGCTTCATTATGTTTATTATAACAACTAAAAGCCCGATACGGTGAAATACCACGCTATGAGACGAGAGCCGACGAACAGGTACGCAAGCGCGCCTCCGGCCAGAAATGGGCCGAACGGTATGGCGTACTTGGAGTCCTTGCCGTATATGAGCATCATTGCGAGACCGATGATCGAGCCGGAAAACGACGCAAGGAGAAGCGTCATTAAAACGCCCTGCCAGCCGATAAACGCGCCGATCATGGCAAGGAGCTTCACGTCCCCGCCTCCCATGCCCTCTTTTTTGGCGACGGCATAATAAGCAACGGCGATGGCAAGGAGTATGCCGCCTCCCGCGAGCGCGCCGATAACGGAGTCCAGCCAGTTCATCGCCGGCAGGACGAACGAGGCGGCAAACCCAAGCGGAATACCGGGCAGGCTTATCACGTCAGGGATTATCCTAAGCTCCAGATCGATAAAGGTGATTACGATGAGCGCGGAGACGAAGACGAAGTATACGAGCGTTTCAACGGACGCCCCGCTTCTTATGAAGAGCGCGGTCGCAAAGACCGCGCTCAAGACCTCGACAAGCGGGTATTGGAAGGAAAACGACGCGGCGCATCTCCGGCACCTGCCGCGCAAGAGAAGATAACTAAGGATGGGTATGTTGTCGTAGAAGGCTATTGCCTGTCCACACGATGAACAGCTTGAGCCGGGAAAGACTATGGAGCGGCCGGCCGGGATGCGGTATATGCAGACGTTCAAAAAACTCCCGACAACTGCCCCTAAGACGAACGGGACTATCAGAATCAGGTTATATGGCATTGGCGTGGATGGGAAAAATTAGGGACACTTCCCTATTTATCTCATTGAGTTAAGGAAGCTCTGATTAATTCGTCTAAGCCGTCATTGCGAGCAACGCGAAGCAATCTCGTCTTCAAGTAACCCCTCCCAGCCTCCCCTTAAAATAAGGGGAGGAGTTTTCTTGGTAGAGGATGCCACTGGGCAAAAGCGCGGCTCGCAATGGCAGAAAAGGGAATTAATCAGACCTTCCTTAGGATAAATAGGGAAGTGTCCCTAATTTTTCCTTGCGCCTTCTGGCCACGGTAGCCACTATGTCTCCGGCCTGTCTTATCGCGTCCGTGGAGTCCTTGTCCGATATGACCTCTGCCGGGATGCCGCCGGGTATGGCGTCCGGGAAGCGGGACGTCTTGTAGTAAAGATCGAGGCTTGTTCCCGTCCGCACGAAGCGCTTGAACTCCTCGTCGTAGGTCATGGCCCTGTCAAGGAGTTCAACGACCGAGCGCGTCTCCCTTGCGTCCTCTCCGCTGAGGAACAGGAATGCGCGCAGGGCCTTTGCCGCGGCCTGCTGCGCCCAGAAACACGCCGGCGCGAAGTATCCGCCCTGCTGATTCCATTCCGCGGCCCTGAGGTCGTACTCGGACTGCCTCAGCCATTTGTCGGCCTCTTTTGCGAATGCGGCCATAAAGCCTCCTTGATAAAGACCGTGATACGGCCGTGACCGTGAACCGTAACCGTAAAAGACTCTTATGGAATCTCTGATTAATTCGCCGACCCGTCATTGCGAGCAACGCGAAGCAATCTCGTCTTCAAGGAAATCAACAACTTAAAGATTGCTTCGCCGCAAAAGCGCGGCTCGCAATGACAGAAAAGAGAATTAATCAGACCTTCC
>JACRCE010000097.1 GCA_016213015.1 Deltaproteobacteria bacterium
GACGGTCTCAGTAAAAAATACGAAGCTTGGTCTCGCGCCCATTGCCGCAAATCAACCCACGCGGTCAACATGCTTAGACTTGGGAAGGTGGTAGGATATGTCGATGGGAAGCGCCCTGGGGAGTTTACAGAGGAAGACGCCAAACACTACATCCAGAAACGAAAGACATCCGGCGCCAAGGACTGGACGGTAAGACACGAACAGGTTGTCCTAAGAAAGCTCATCGATTACCTCGGCGGAGAGAACCCCACCCGTAATATCCCGCTCATACAAGCCGAAGACGAGATTATCCCTCGTGCATTCACAAGGGCCGACCTCTACAAATTCATGCGGTTGGTCAAGAACAGAAGGATGCACTTGCACGGCTATCTCAGGCCCGTGACCCTCACCTATCTCTATGCCGGGCTCCGTCCCTCCGAACTGGTGCGGCTGACGCATAGCGACATCAAAGCTGGCAAGATACTTATCCAGGGCGCGACTAAAACAGGAAGAGCGAGAAGCGTGGAGATACATCCCAGGCTTATGCCGCACATCAGCGCTTGTTTACGGAAGAATGGCAAGTATCTTTTCGGTGGGGATGTTCAGCTGCGGCCGGAAACAATCGGGTTGACCTTGAGAAGAGTTATCTCTGACGCCGGGCTGGAAGAAGTTACCCCTTATTCCCTTAGACACACCTTTATAACGGGACTCCTTCGCGCCGGCGCCGACCTTCGCTATGTGATGGATAAGGCCGGCCATAGGAAGCTGACCACCACCACACGGTATCTTCACGTAATCGAAACGGAGGATTCCCCTGTCAGGCACATCAAATTCTAAGACCACAAAAAAGACCACGACTTCTTACTTATCCACAGGTAGACCACAAAAAAGACCACAATTTTACCACTACTATATGCTACTTCATCCTACCTTATGCTACCTTATCCGAGATAAAAAAAAGCCCTAAAACCATGATTTCGTTAGAAATACCTGATTTTAGGGCTTTTCGAGTCTGGCGGGGCCGACGGGACTCGAACCCGCGCCCTCTGGCTTGACAGGCCAGCGTTATAACCGACTTAACTACGGCCCCGCAAAATACGGTTATCGGTTGGCCCGCATGAGGCGTTCAACCGACAACCGAACAATAATCTATGGTAGGCGGAACAGGGATCGAACCTGCGACATCAGCCTTGTAAGGGCTGCGCTCTACCAACTGAGCTATCCGCCCGCACGAATGATCGTCGTAAATACAAAAACAGTCCAAGCCGATCGGCTTGGACTGTTTACTATAACCATTCGGGTGTTATGTTGTCAAGGGAATAAAGGCATATCCTATTTGGTTGCCCTACTGCGCCCCCCTAATGTCTTACCACGCCCTCGCCGCTCGGCACCACAACGCCGGTCGGCGCGTCCTTAACGGCCTCGTCTTTAGCGCCGCCCTTGAAAATCTCCTCGTTGCCCTTGACGTTGAGCGCCGCGCAAAGCACCTCGTCCATATGCCCTACGAACACGGGGTTGACCTTTTTCAATACCGTGGCCGGTATGTCCTTTATGTCCTTTTCGTTCTCCTTCGGCATCAGCACCGTGGGTATGCCGGCCCTGTGCGCCGCAAGCAGTTTTTCCTTCAGGCCGCCTATGGGCAAGACCTTTCCGCGAAGCGTTATCTCTCCGGTCATGGCAACGCTTTTACGCACCGGCAGTTTTATAAGGGCCGAGGCTATCGCGGTCGCCATCGTGATCCCTGCGCTCGGCCCGTCCTTTGGTATCGCGCCCTCCGGGACGTGTATGTGTATGTCGAGCTTCTGATAAAAGTCCTTTTCAAGGCCAAGCTCGGCGGCCCTGCTTCTTATGTAGGTCATGGCGGCCTGCGCGCTCTCCTGCATGACGTCGCCCAGCTTGCCGGTTATGGTCAACTTCCCCTTGCCCGGCACAAGCGCAACCTCTATCGTAAGAAGCTCTCCTCCGGCCTCTGTCCACGCAAGCCCGGTCGCCGAACCTACCTCGTCGTTGGCCTCGATCATGCCGTAACTGTACTGCGGCACGCCGAGGTACTTCGACAGCACCTTGGCCGAGACCTTAACCTTCAATTCCCTGCCCTGTTTCAAGACCTCCTTGGCCGCCTTCCTGCACACCGCCGCAACCTGACGTTCAAGGTTCCTTACGCCCGCCTCTTTCGTGTAGCGCCTGATTATGGAAAGCAGGGCGCCCTTGCCGAACTCAAGGTTTTCATGGAGAAGACCGTGCATCTTGAGTTGCTTCGCAAGAAGGAACTTCTCGACTATCTTGAGTTTTTCAATCTCCGTATAGCCCGGTATCCTGATTATCTCCATCCTGTCAAGGAGCGGGTACGGGATGCCCTGCAACGAATTGGCCGTGGTTATGAACATGACCTTTGAAAGGTCGTAGTCGCAGTCGAGGTAATGGTCGCTGAACGTATGGTTCTGCTCCGGGTCAAGCACCTCAAGCAAAGCCGAGGCAGGGTCTCCCCTGAAGTCGTGGCTCATCTTGTCAACCTCGTCGAGAAGGAGCACCGGGTTGTTGGTCCCGGCCTTTTTGAGCGACTGGATTATCTTGCCCGGCATGGAGCCTATGTACGTCCTCCTGTGGCCGCGTATCTCGGCCTCGTCCTTGACGCCGCCGAGGGACAAGCGCACGAAGTTCCTGCCGGTCGCCCTTGCGATAGACCTTGCAAGAGAGGTCTTGCCCACGCCCGGAGGCCCGACAAGGCAAAGGATAGGCCCCTTCATCTCGTCAACGAGGCCGCGCACGGCAAGGTACTCCACTATCCTCTCCTTTACGTTCTTGAGCGCATAGTGGTCTTCCTCAAGGACGCGCTCGGCCTCGTCAATGTCCTTTTTCTCCTCCGAAACCGCGTCCCACGGAAGGTTAACGAGCCAATCAATGTAGTTCCTCGATACGGTCGCCTCGGCGGACATCGGAGACATGAGCCTTAACTTCTTTATCTCCTGTCTTGCCTTTTTCACGGCCTCCTTCGTGAGCTTCTTGGTCTTTAGCTTTTCCTCGAACTCTTGAATCTCGTTCTTGAATTCGTCCTTCTCGCCAAGCTCCTTCTGAATGGCCTTCATCTGCTCGCTCAGATAATACTCCTTCTGAGTCTTTTCCATCTGGCGCTTGACCCTCTGGCGTATCTTCTGCTCCACTTCGAGTATCTCGATCTCGCTCTCCATGATGCTATAGAGCCGCTCAAGCCTCTTGGTCGGGCTTGGCATGGAAAGAAGCGCTTGCTTGTCGTCGAGCTTCACCGTAAGGTGAGAGGCTATCGTGTCGGCAAGCCTTGACGGGTCCTCGATGGACGATACGCTCAGTATCATCTCAGGAGGGACGCGCTTGTTGTACTTGACGTAGGTCTCGAACGACTTGACTACGGAGCGGAGGAGCGCCTCTGTCTCCACGGACTCGTCCGGCTCGTCCTGAACCTCTTCGCAGTCAACCATAAAGCACTCTATCTCGGACACGAACTCCTTGATGCGCGCGCGCTTCTTGCCCTCGACGAGCACCTTCACGGTCCCGTCCGGGAGCCTTAAAAGCTGGAGTATGGTCCCAAGGGTGCCGGTTTCGTATATCTCATCCTTCGCCGGGTCTTCGGTCTTCGCCTTTTTCTGCGCGGCCATGAGTATGGACTTGTCGTTCCCCATGGCGTATTCCAGCGCCTTGATGGACTTTTCTCGTCCTACGAAAAGCGGCACCACCATGTACGGGAAGATGATTATGTCCCTGAGCGGGATAAGCGGTATTATCATCTTGTTATCTGTCTTCAAGTTAACGCCTCCGTTTTATGCATCTTAGCGTTTGCTGACAAACTGTTCGGCTAACGGTCTATCAGCCTACGGTCTAATAGCCCGCAGTTCAGGCCGTCTCAGCCCTGTTCGCATAGACGATGATTGGCCTGGCCTTCTCGTAGATCACCTCTTCGTTGACGATGCACTCTTTTATATTCGTCTGGGATGGAATCTCGTACATCGTATCGAGCATGGCGTTCTCAAGTATGGCGCGAAGCCCCCTTGCACCGGCCTTCCTTCTCATGCTCTCCTTTGCGACCGCGACAAGGGCGCCGTCCGTGAACTTGAGCTTCACGTTCTCGAACTCAAAGAGCTTCTGGTACTGTTTGATGACCGCGTTCTTAGGCTCCGTGAGTATCCTCACCAGGTCCTTTTCCTCAAGCTCGTCGAGCACGGCCACGACCGGAAGCCTTCCCATGAACTCGGGTATAAGCCCGTAGCGCAAAAAGTCCTGCGGCTCGGCCTCGTGCATGTTCTTTTGGATCTCGGCCTTTGTTGTTTTTTTCACCTCCGCGGCAAAGCCCATGGTGCGCTTGCCGATGCGCTGGGAGACGATGGTCTCAAGCCCGTTGAACGCGCCTCCGCAGATGAACAGTATGTTGGTGGTATCCACCTGCAAAAACTCCTGTTGCGGATGCTTTCGCCCGCCCTTGGGCGGGACGTTGGCTATAGTACCTTCGATTATCTTGAGGAGCGCCTGCTGAACACCCTCGCCTGACACGTCGCGGGTTATCGAAGGGCTGTCTCCCTTCCGCGAAATCTTGTCTATCTCGTCTATGTAGACTATGCCCTTCTGGCACTTTTCTATGTCATACTCCGCGTTCTGGAGGAGGGCAAGGATTATATTCTCCACGTCCTCGCCGACGTAGCCCGCCTCGGTAAGCGTCGTGGCGTCGGCTATCGTGAACGGCACGTTCAATATGCGCGCAAGGGTCTGGGCAAGAAGGGTTTTTCCGGAGCCTGTCGGCCCAACGAGCAGTATGTTGCTCTTTTGGAGCTCCACGTTGCCGAGGGTGGACTTGCCCTCGATCCTCTTGTAGTGGTTGTGCACCGCGACCGACAGCACCTTCTTGGCATGGTCCTGCCCCACCACGTATTCGTCAAGCGTCCTCTTTATCTCAAGCGGCTTTGGTATGGCGTGCTCGCGCTTCTTGAACTCGTCCTTTTCGTACTCCTCGGCAATGATGTCGTTGCAAAGCTCTATGCACTCCTCGCAGATGTACACCATCGGGCCCGCGACGAGTTTTTTAACCTCGTCCTGGCTCTTGTTGCAGAAGGAACAGGTCAGGAAGCCTTTTTTATTTATTGACATCGTTCATAGCCTCCACGCGGTTTACGGTTGAGGTGCGGCAACCAACAGCCTCTTGTCTATCACCTTGTCAATTATACCATACTCCGCGGCCTGCGCCCCGCTCATGAAGAAGTCCCTCTCCGTGTCCCTGTGAATCTTGTCGAGCGGCTGCCCGGTATGGCGCGATATTATCTTCGCAAGCTCGTCCCTGACCCTCAGTATCTCCTTTGCCTGTATGTCTATTTCCGTTGCCTGCCCCTGCGCCCCGCCAAGCGGCTGGTGGATGAGTATCCTTGCGTTAGGCAACGAGAAACGCTTGCCGTGCTCCCCGCCTGCAAGGAGAAGCGCGCCCATGGACGCGGCCTGACCGATGCAGATGGTCGACACGGCCGGTCTTATGTACTGCATGGTGTCGTAGATGGCAAGACCGGCGGTTACAAGACCGCCGGGGGAGTTGATGTAAAGGTTTATGTCCTTTTCAGGGTCCTCGGACTCAAGAAACAAGAGTTGCGCGATTATGAGATTGGCAAGATTGTCGTCAACGGCGTTCCCAAGGAATATTATCCTGTCTTTCAGGAGCCTTGAGTATATGTCGTAAGCCCGCTCTCCACGCCCCGTCTGCTCGACTACCATCGGGATCAAAGTCATGTAAGCCTCCAATATCGGTTATCGGTAATCGGTTGCCGGTTTAAGGATAATGATTTTACCTTCACCGATAACGGATACCCGTCTTCGCAATGACGGCCTTAGACGGAATCAATCAGAAACTCACTTATCCCTGAACCGACGCCGACGCGACGATCAGATCAAAGACCTTCTCGTGCTTCAGGCCGTCCCGTATCACCTCAAGCGCGCCCTGCCTCTCGACGCTCCCGACAAATGCCTCGTAAGCCTGCCCGCGGAGCTCGGCCAGATGCCTGAGCGCGGCCTCAAGCTCTTCCTTCGGTATCTGAATCTCCTCGCGCGCCGCGATGGAATCGAGTATGATGTCCTCCCTGACGTGCCTTACGGCAAGCGGAAGGTACTTCTGGGCAAGCTCCTCCGGTTTCAATCCCCTGTCGTCCTCGTTGAATATCCCCTGTCTCATGTTGTCGACGATCCTGCCGAGCAGAAGTCCCAGATACTTCTTCACAAGGGCGTCGGGAACCTCGAACTGATGCTTTTCGATGAGCTTGGAGAGTATGGAATTTTTGACCCTCTCCTTCTCGTTGTTTTCCTTTACCTTCTTAAGCTCAGCCGAGACGTACTCGCGCAGTTTGCCCATGTCCTCAAACTGCATGTCCTTTGCGAATTCGTCGTCAATGGCGCTCACCCGCTTCTCCTTCACGGCCTTGACCGTTATCCTGAAGAGCGCTGTTTTGCCGCCAAGCGTCCCCTCCGAGTAGCTTTCAGGGAAGGTAAGATTCGTCTCAACGGTCTCATCCTTTGACGCGCCGACCAGCGCGGTATCGAACCCGTCGAGAAGCGTCCGCTCCCCTATGATACATGTATAGTTGGAGCCTTTGCCGCCCTTGACAGGCTCGTTGTCGATGGTAGACTCGAAATCAACGACGACATAGTCCCCGGCCTTTGCCGGACGAAGAGCCTCGACTATATCGCTTTTGCTTTCGGCAAGCCGCCTCAAGCCTTCGTCGATTTCAGCCTCGGATACGTTTATCGGCTCTTGTTTAAGTTCCATGCCGCGATACCCCTCGACAACCACGTCAGGGGCGACCTCGACGGTAACGCTGTATGAGAAATCGGCCCCCTCGACCACGTTAAGAGACCCGGGTTCTATCTTAGGCGCGACCACCGGAACGAGCTTTTTCTCGCTCATGGCCTGCGAATAGCTCGACTCGATGAGCTTGACCTTCACGTCCTCGGCCACCTGCTCGCCAAACCGGTTTTTAAGGATACTCATCGGGATGGCGCCTTTTCTGAAGCCCGCTATGCTGGCGCTCGACTTTAACGACTGATAGGCCGCCTTTATCTCCCTGTCAACCACGTCCGTCGGGAGCGTGATGTTGAGTTTCTTCTTTGCCTGCCCCAAGTCCTCTACTTCGATATTCAAGCTGTTCATCATTATCCGCCTGTTCACCTTTCTTCATGTATTTACCGCTTTTCCATCAAACTGTATCGCTATACCGGCGCCATAGCAGGGTCAGCCGTGGGACTCGGTCTTCTCTCGCCCTCCCGCTCGTCGTTCAGACCCCGGCCTTTCTCGCTGTCGGCTGGGTTCCCGTTGCGTTTTTATTAATGCAGCGGGAAGACTCCCGCATGGCCTCTTCCTCCCCAGCACCACTTGAATGAAAATTCAGCATCTAAAGCATATACGCGGCTTTTTAGTATTTAACGTTTCTGAAGGCATGCTTACGCAAACAAGTGGCGCTGGGTCGGCGCGAGAAAGGCGTTCGGCTCCATTGAACGCCTTAGCCAATCATGGTGCGAGAGGGGGGAGTCGAACCCCCAATGGTTGCCCACCAGATCCTAAGTCTGGCGCGTCTGCCAGTTCCGCCACCCTCGCAACCATATAAGTTTATGGTCTATGGGACGTAAAAGCAAGTGGAAACTGCAAAAAAACCGTGAACCGTGAAAAGGCCGTGAGCCGTGACCGTGAACCGCGAACCGTGTAAAAGAGAAATCTTTTACGGTCACGGACAACGGTCACGGTCACGGCCTTTATGGCCCGTCAGTAAACCTCTATGACCTTATATCCCTGGCCGGAAAGCCAGTTGGACTGCTCAGGTGTCAATCTTTGTTCGCATGTATACAGATACGAGTTTTTTACCCGCACCCAGCCAGTCTTCTCAAGCTCTCCGACCTTCACCCCAAAGAGACAGTAGGCGAGCGTATCATGGAGCACCTCGGGACAGCCGTAGAAACGGCCGTCGCGCGAGAGCCATCCGGCGCGTGATTTATCGTCGTAAAACGGCGTCTTCTTCCAGTCGAGAAGGGTCAGGTGCTCGGCCTTGGCCGTCTCCTTTACTATGTCGCGTTCGTGCTTTTCCCTCCAGATGCCTCTGGCGATGCCTATCCACTTGTTTTCGCTGGTATCGAGCATCCAGAAAAAATGCCTGCTGTGGGCAAGGTTGTTGTTGACTGGAGAGACCAGATAGTATGTCTGAGGTTCCGTGCTCATAATTCTCCTCCATACGACCGCCGTAAACGCGGGTTCACTTCCTTCCGCTCAACACAAGCGGAAAGTATTCCTTGCGTATTTCCATGCACGCCGAAGCCTTTCCCTTCCCTTCCATCTGGGGCGCGGCCTCTGCAAAATACGCCTTGCCGCCTCCGTTGCCGCTGTCTGAGGCGCCGGTACGAGCGATTGAATGAGCGTCTTTTCCGGCATTACGTTTGCCGGAGCCTGCCTGTCGTTTCATGCGAAATCTCCTTGCTGAGACAGGGCGCCGCAAAAAAACTCTGTACGGCGTCGGTTGCTATCGGTTGCTATTGGATTTTCTTGATTGAAAAAAGTATGCCACCGGAGGCGCGCGCTGTCAAGAATAATTATGATATGCCGTCAGTCGTTGTCGAGCGCAACAGCCGTGTTTGCAACGTCTTTAGAACGGCTCAATAGTCCTTGCCACTTGATTGCCGCGTCGGCCATGGCCACAACGGTAAGGCCGGCCATTATGGCCACAAGCGCGGCGTCGAGCCTGTAGGTGAAAGCGGTGGATTGTTGAACGGCCTCCCTCGCCTTGCCCGTGAACATCCAAAATAACTCCCACGAGGCGCTGATGGTCATCACCACCATGAACACCATCGGCAGGAAGGTTGCCCATGCGTATCTCGGCTTGGTCGTCTTGAGTATTATGGTCGTGCCAACGGATAGCGCCAAAGCGGCAAGGAGTTGGTTTGCAGCCCCGAACATCGGCCAGATGGTGGATACGGCGCCGGTATTGACCAGATACCCCCATGCGAGCACAACGACGCCGCTTGAGATGATCACGCCCGGCATCCAGTTAGAGCGTCCAAACGGCTTGTACGCATAAGAGCCAAGCTCCTGAACTATGAAACGCGCGACCCTTGTGCCCGTGTCAACGGTCGTAAGGATAAAGAGCGCCTCGAACATGAGCGCGAAGTTGTACCAGTACGGCATGAGTTTGCCCATGCCCGGAAGCCCTGAGAATATATACGCCATGCCGACCGCAAGGGATACGGCCCCGCCGGGTCTGCCTGCGACGTCAACGCCCACCATCGCGGAGAGTTCGGCGATCCTTTGCGGGGCAAAGCCCAATGCGGAGAGCGCATCAAAGGAGAGCGTGGTGTTTATGGCGAAGTAGTCCCCGGGTATCAATACGGATGCCGCTATCAGGGCAATCACGGCCACGAACCCCTCCGCGAGCATGGCCCCGAAACCGATGACCTTAATATCGCTCTCCCTCTCCAGCATCTTGGGCGTGGTGCCCGATGATATGAGCGAGTGAAAGCCTGAGATGGCCCCGCAGGCTATTGTGATGAACATGAACGGGAACACGCCTCCCGGAATGACCGGCCCGCCTCCGTCGACAAAGCGCGTAACTGCGCTCATCTGCATCTCCGGCGCCATGACGATTATGCCGATTGCAAGCAGGAGCACCGTCCCTATCTTCATGTACGTCGAAAGGTAGTCCCGCGGACAAAGGAGCATCCACACCGGAAGCACGGAGGCTATGAAGCCGTAACCGGCAAGGATATAGATGAGCGTACCTTTCTCAAGCGAGAACCAGCCTCCGACGGATGAGGCCGCTACCCAGCGCCCGCCGATGACCGCGACGAGTAAAAGCGCGACGCCGAGCACGCTGACCTCAGCCACCTTCCCGTGCCTGAACCGGTGCAGATAAAGACCCATGACAAGCGCGATCGGTATAGTGGCGAATATGGTGAACGCGCCCCATTGGCTCTTATACAAGGCGTTCACCACCGCGAGGCCAAGCCCGGCAAGCGCGACGATTATGATGAACAGTATGGCGACGGCCGCCGTAACGCCCGCGACAGGGCCTATCTCGGCCTTTGCGATCTGCGCCAGAGACTTGCCGTCCCTCCTTACCGAGGCCGCAAGTATCACCATGTCATGCACGGCCCCGCCAAAGGATGCGCCTATCAGTATCCAAAGAAATCCTGGCAGGTATCCGAACTGCGCGGCAAGCACCGGGCCGATGAGCGGCCCGGCCCCGGCTATTGCCGCGAAGTGGTGTCCGAACAGCACGAGGGTATGCGTCGCGTGGAAGTCCTTGCCGTCGTGCAAACGCTTGGCCGGGGTGGCTCTCGCGTCGTCGAGGGCAAGCACCCTTGCCGCCAGAAATGAGCCGTACAACCGGTATATGATGATGAAAAAGCCGGCCGAGGCAACGACAAGCCACAGGGCATTGACGTTTTCCGACGGGTTTATGACGCGGGTTACGACGCCGAGGGCAAAGGCGGAGACAACGGAAAGTACGGCGGTTATTACGTGCGAAGGTTTCATGGATTGATCGTTATCGCCTGTTTTAATGCGGCTTACGTAATCTTATAACGGAACAGGGATACCGTCCAGTAAATTCAGCCGTTGAACCATGTCCCGCTTAATGCTTGACGCAAACCAACGGCAGGTGTTAATATTGTAAGATTCGTCAATTGAATGCACGCGGGACACGACATGAAAACGGGACGAAACATCAAGGAAATTCAGGTTAGGCAAGGTCGTCTCGTTGACACGGGTATGTTCCCGAAGGTCGTGCTGATAGACACTATAAGGGAAGCTCTGATTAATTCACTAACACGTCATTGCGAGCAACGCGAAGCAATCTCGTCTTCAAGGAAATCAACAACTTAGAGATTGCTTCGCCGCAAAAGCGCGGCTCGCAATGACAGAAAAGGGAATTAATCAGACCTTCC
>JACRCE010000014.1 GCA_016213015.1 Deltaproteobacteria bacterium
TGACTGCGTCAGGCTGGTAAGGAAGTTAACCTTCTATATTGCCCAGCACCACTTTCCGACACAAAGTCCGTGCATGTATAAATCCCGGCGGCGCAAAGTGGTGCTGGGCGGCCAGAGAGCAGCCTGAACAATCTCATCCTTTAGGATGAGCCGCGGCATCGTCCTTTAGGGGGATGCCGTCATCAACCTTAAATCCATCTAAAAATACACCCCACGCCCGATTTACTTCCTTGCCAGCCGAGCGATATAATAACTATGACAATGCGGGAGTGGACAAGCGGGGTGCCAGTCAACTGAGAAAGACTCTCGGCGTATTCGCCCGTGTTAAAAAAGCGGGGCGCAGGTCAACCTGATAGAGGCTACTGGCGTATTCGCCCGCGTTAAAAAAGCGGGGCGCACTGATTGACCGATAAAAGCGTGTTCGACGAGACTGAGGACCGCGGGAGGCAGATATGGCAAAGACCGTTATGGTGGTGGATGACTCGGCTTCGGTGAGGCAGGTGGTGAACATTGTTTTGAAGACCGGGGGGTATGAGGTCATCGAGGCCTGCGACGGCGTGGACGCCATGAAGAAACTCTACGGCCAGAGGGTCAATCTCGTGATATGCGACGTGAACATGCCGAACATGGACGGCATCACGTTCGTCAAGAACCTCAAGACCTCGCCGTCGCACAAGTTCACGCCGGTCATCATGCTGACCACGGAATCCGCCGAGTCCAAGAAGTTTGAGGGCAGGCAGGCCGGGGCAAAGGCGTGGTTCGTAAAGCCGTTCAAGCCTGAGAGCATGCTTGAGGCCGTGAGCAAGCTCGTGGCATTCAATTGATAATGGCCGTGATGCGCGCGCGTTATACGTGATGCGTGAAGTGAAAAAACTTTTATCCATAACGCATCACGCACACGCATCACGGCATATATGAGGCGCGAATGTTCCTCTGGTTTGTATATAAGAAGGGTTAGCCCTTGACGCTTCGCAAGAGCCATGCCGCGTCAGGCGCGTATGGGGGGATCATCCGCAGCGAGTCCGTGACGTTTACATAGCGGGGCTGTAGGCGGTAGTGTGCCTACAGCCCGCGTTAAAAATAAGGAGCGCGTAACGCGCTCCTTATTTTTTAGTTCAAAGCCGGCCTTTCGTGGTCTGGATTGCCGCGGCTTATTCCTTATCTTCTTGGCGCTCGAAGTAGCGCCACCTCCTCTTTTAAACTGTCAAGCGCCGTGTAATTCTGGTATAATCCCCCAAGGGGAGGGAACCGTATGCAGCCAAAGGACAGCAAGAGACACGAAAAGTTCCTCTTTCTTTACATGCCTAACTATAAGCGCATAGTCGCGGTTTCGATCCTCATTGCGCTCCTTTTGCCCGGCGTGATCGAGGTGATATTCGGCGACTACATACACGTCATGATACGCGCCCTGGTGCCCATAGGCACGGAGTGGGCGGTAGACGCGTTCTGGGTATTCCTCGGCGTCGTGACGGTGGTGACCATCGCCATGAAGCTTGCGGGCAAGCCGCTCCTCAGCATCGCCGAGACCGAGAAGGAGATGCTCAAGGAATTGACCGAGCAGGACGACTCGTTCAACATCCGCAAGCAGAAGCTGGAGCGCTACCTCGACACCCAGCACGAGCTCAACCTGCTCACCGGGGTGCACCTCGACAACATCGTAAAACACACCAACGACGACGCCCAGCGCATCATAAACCAGACTCAGGAGATAGACCAGTCCATGATGTGGATGCACGAGACCTTGAACGCCCTCGACAAGCAGAGCGAGAAGCTGGCGGCGCAGTCCGGGGCGACCATATCGGCCAACGAGTCCACCATCGGCGGGTTGCGCGCCTACATAGACAGGCGCCTCGTGGACGTGGAGCGGGATTACAGGATAGTCATGGGCCTTGCGGCCAAGGCGAGGAGCATGACTAACCTCGTCGAACTTTTAAAGGAGATAAGCGACCAGACGAACCTCCTCGCCCTTAACGCCGCCATAGAAGCGGCCAGGGCGGGCGAGCACGGCAGGGGGTTCGCCATAGTGGCCTCCGAGGTGCGCAAGTTATCCGGCCAGTCCGAGGCCGCCGCGTCCAAGATCGGCCAGGCCATGATCGAGATGGCCGCGGAGATAGAGACCCAGTTCTCGAACAAGCTCAACCAGCAGACCAACAAGCAGGAGTCGGAGCTCCTTAAAAACCTCGAGGCCCAGCTTACCAGTCTCGGGGCCGGATACAATCAGCTTGACGCCCTCAACAACCAGATACTCGACCAGGTGAGGAGTTCCAGCAAGAAGGTCTCCAAACAGGTGTTGGAACTCCTCGCAAACGTGCAGTTCCAGGACATCCTCCGCCAGCAGATAGAGCTCGTCATGCGGACCCTCGACGACACCAACACGTATCTCGAACACCTCAAGTATTGTCTCAACAGGGATGAAAAGTGCACCCCGGATTGCTCCGACCCGGACTGCGCCACGGCGGACTTCTCCATCGAGGGCATCTTCAAATACTACGTGATGGAAAAACAGCGCGATGCGCATCTAAAGGTTGTCAGCGATAAGACCGATAAGGTGGATATGCCGAAGAAGACGAAGGACTCGAAGAAGTTCGCGGAAGGCGACGTCACCTACTTCTAAGATCAGGCGCAAGGAGGGGTTTTTTTATATGCCAAAGACCGTAATGATAGTCGATGATTCCGCCTCCATCCGGCAGGTCGTGAACCTGACGCTCCGAAAGGTCGGATACGACGTGATCGAGGCCTCGGACGGTCAGGACGCCCTTAGAAAACTCGCCAACGTCAAGGTAAACCTCCTTATATGCGACGTGAACATGCCGAACATGGACGGGATAACGCTCCTCAAGTCGTTGAAGGCGCTTCCGAATTATAAATACGTCCCGGTCATAATGCTCACCACGGAATCCCAGGAGGCGAAGAAGCAGGAGGGAAAGGCCGCCGGGGCAAAGGCGTGGGTGGTGAAGCCCTTCAAGCCGGAGCAGATGCTCGAGGCGGTAAGCAAACTCATAGTGCAGCAGAACGCGGCTGGATAAATAAATGCCGCGGGCCGCGGCCGTGATGCGTTTTTCACGGTCGCGCCTCACGGCCACGGTATTTATTGATAGCTGTAAAAGTAATGAAATGGCGGCGCTTATGCTTAAACGAAAACGAGTATTCGTCATGCCCGAATGTTTCTGCCGGGCATCTAGCGTCCTTAGCGCGGGCGATAAGATAAATACACTGGATTCCTCCCCGAATGTTTTAGTCGGGGACAAAAGCACGCGGGAATGACGGTTTGATGGACTTGCATTACTTATACA
>JACRCE010000098.1 GCA_016213015.1 Deltaproteobacteria bacterium
GATTAAAAATAGAGCATCCATTCAACGGCCTATCTGTCTTAAAAACCTCGTGAGCATTGCCCTGCAATTTCTATGGAGCCGTTCGATATGTTCAACGGCTTCTTTTACAATCCTGTCGGGATCAACCCCTTTGACCAAGGCGGCCTCTTTTGCGTTTATTGCAAGCCACTCCTTTATCATCTGTTCGGTAACCTCAAGGTGGAACTGGATGCCGTAGGCGTTTGCCCCAACCCTGATAAGCTGGCGCTCAAAGAGGTCCGAGCCTGCAAGATTCTCTGCCCTTGGCGGCGTTGTAAACGTATCTCCGTGCCACTGAAAAACGATAAAGGTGTCCGGCAGGCCGAGGAGCAGTTTGTCTCCCCGCCCTTGATCGGTAAGCGACACGTTGAACCAGCCTATCTCCTTTGCCTCTCCCTTGTAGACCTCGGCCCCGGCGGCCTTTGCAAGGAGTTGTGCGCCAAGGCAGACTCCGAGCACCGGACGCCGCTCCTTGATGGCCTTCTTTATTAACCTCAGTTCCGCGTTTATGAAAGGATAAACGTCGCCCTCATAAACGCCCATTGGCCCGCCGAGGACTATGAGCGCCGAGTATCCGGCAATGCTTGTCGGTACGCGCCCGCCCTTGTCAACGCGGACGATATGATGGCCCAAGCCCCTTGAACGCAAGAGCGGGGCGATCAGGCCAAGCCCTTCGCTTTGCACGTGCTGGATGACAAGTACGTTGGACATCTCTTGGTTCTCCTTCAAGAGCCTTTTAAGTACGAACCTCTCGCTTGACATGACGATATTCTGCAAATACGATGCCACTTACTTTTCTTTCTTAGGGAAAAAGGGGAATACCGTAAGCCGTGCCCGTGAACCGTGAAAGAATCTTTCACGGACACGGACAACGGTCACGGTTCACGGCTGTGTCGGCGGGACCTACTGCGGAAATTTGAGGCAGTAACGATTAAGTTTTAGGCGTTGAGCCGACAATGGTTTGATATATACCGATATACTCCCCTGCGGCGCGCTCCCACGAGAACTCCTCGGACATGGCCCTTTTTTGCAGTGCGCCCCACTCCTTCTTGTCCTTAAAAACAGAACACGCCTCACTTACCTTGTCAATAAGCGCGTTTGCCGAGTAGTCCTTGAACTTAAAGCCCGTGCCTTTGCCGATGGAATAGTCCTTGACAGTGTCCTCAAGGCCGCCGGTTGCCCTTACGATCGGGATCGTGCCGTACTTCAAGCTGTATATCTGGTTTAAGCCGCACGGCTCATACCGCGACGGCATAAGGAAGATGTCGGCTCCGGCTTCCACAAGGTGCGCGAGGCGCTTGTCAAAGGCGATCTTTACGGAAAGTTTCTTAGGGTATCGCAAAGCCGCTTCCTCCAAGAGCAGTCTGTAACGCGCCTCTCCTGAGCCGAGTATCAACAAAGCGACGTCCGCGTCCATGAGTTTCGACATGGCGTCAAGAAGTATGTCAAAACCCTTCTGCTCCGCAAGCCTCGTTATCATGGCAATGACCGGCGTCGAAACCTTTGCCTTCAGGCCGAACTCCTTCAAGAGGGCCTTCCTGCACTCGGCCTTGCCGGACATGAAACGCACTGAGAAGTTTGTTGGTATGAGTTTGTCGGTCTCAGGATTCCATTCGTCGTAGTCAACGCCGTTCAACACGCCGTGGAGGACGGCCTTTCTTTCTCTCAACACCCCGTCAAGGCCGCAACCCGATTCAATGGTCTGTATCTCCTCGCTGTAGGTGCGGCTTACCGTTGTGATGGCGTCGGAATATACAAGCCCGGCCTTCAAAAGGCTCAGCTTACCCCAGAACTCCATGCCGTCAGAGGCGTACAACCGCTCGCTCAGGCCGGTGAGCGCGAAAAAACCATTCTGCGGGAAGATGCCCTGATAGGCAATATTGTGTATGGTAAAGACGGTTTTGGTGTTTGTGAAGTGCGGGTCGAGGCCGTAGATGTCTTTGATGCAGGCCGGCACGAGTCCCGTCTGCCAGTCGTTACAATGAATTATGTCCGGCGCAAAGCCGCGCGCCTTGAGCGCCTCGATCACACCCCTTGAAAAAAAGGTAAACCGCTCAAGGTTGTCGAAGTAGTCGCGCTCAGGCGTGCCGTAAAGATAGGTTCTGTCGAAAAACTCGTCGCACCTTATGAAGTATACCGGCACGCCCTCATGCGACGTTCTCAAGACCTCGGCCGTTATCACGCGCCCGGCAAGGGGCGCTTTTACCGTAAGACCGGTATTTTCAATCTCGAAGCCGCCGAGCGCCGTCTCCCTGTAGAACGGCAGAAACAGCGCGGCCTTACAGCCAGCCCTCTTGAGCGCGACGGCAAGCGCGCCCGATACGTCAGCAAGACCGCCGGTCTTTGAAAACGGCACGGCCTCGGACGATACGATGATTACGCTGGGAAGCACTGGACGCGCTTTACTCGTGATACCCTACCGGCCGCAAGAATGTAAAGGTAAACGGGTCCGCGACCAATTTTCTTGCGCTAAGCCCGACGCCCCCTGTCGGCAGGGCAAACGGCAACGTAACAATGAACAGGCCCGCGCCTACAACCGTCGCGGCTATTCCAAGCGGCCTTATTACCAGCACATCGAAGGTTATCTCCGTGGCGCTCGGCTCAGGTCTTTCCGCCTGCGCGAAGGACGAAACAGGCGCTGCCGTTGCCATGAGCGCAAGGATCAATACAATCGCCAGCCATTTTTTCATGTCTCACCTCTTAAAGGGGTTTTTTAAGCGAATACAAGTCTTATAACCATTTTTCAGAGATTTTGCAACATGCTTTTCTTGTGAGATTGTCGGTTTAAGGTCTTAGACTCGGGTTAGGGAAGGTCTGATTAATTCCCTTTTCTGTCATTGCGAGCCGCGCTTTTGCGGCGAAGCAATCTCTAGGTTGTTGATTTCCTTGAAGACGAGATTGCTTCGCGTTGCTCGCAATGACGTGTTAGTGAATTAATCAGAGCTTCCTTAGTTATATATGCCTTGCAAAATAAATATCAAGGCATGCGGGGAGATATGTTTATAGCGGAACATGTATAGAAGGTCTTCCCTTAAATAGCACGGCTTAGGCAAATTCCACTTCTCGTCTTTTGCATACGTCGGCTTTTCAAAAGAGCAGATATAGCCGGCAATTACCAGTGCAATTATCTCATTAATGAAAAGCGCAAGGCGCGTATTCGGAGCGCTCTGTTCAACGTCGTACCGATACGATAATGGCTTCAATCTGCGTATCCAGTACGCTATGTGAGCGGCCTCCTTGAATCGATCAGGGGTATCTATGTTCTGATTGTGGTTATAACTCTTACGGAATCTGAGAAGGTCGTCAAAGGTTATTCTAACGACATCATAAAGTATATCCGGCTCCGCGTGAAGCTCTATGCGCTCACGCGATGCATATGTCCTCATCCATTCGACGATTTGATCGTAGAGTTGCTTGATCAGTTTTTTATCAAGATCGGGTGCGCTTCCATACTCTTCCCAGTTGACTATTCATGATTACGTTCGACTCGTCAGTCTTCCTTCCATTTTTTTTCAACTATCTCCAGAAAATCACTGAAAGACTGGCCTGTCATCTTATCCAATCTGTATTCTGATGCGTTCGGCGGGTATTGAATCTTCAGTATTTCCTCCATCTCGTCGGAGGTCAACTCTCTTATATCGAGGCCCATCGCATCCCCCTACGCCTGCCCGCCGTATGGTCGGGGCTTAGGGCGTATCTGAGCACAGCATACCCCTGCAGCGTATGCATATCAAGTCTTTTTTTCATTAGAGTTTGCCGTACGATACGCGCTTCAATGTCGAAGGTGAAGAATATATCTCCCGCCATCCCTGTCTTGTTGGGGTATATTATGGGTACAGTCGAGCATTTTTACTTTTTGAAAGGCTTACCGCGCCTATCTTGCTTATACGAGCAAATCCCTGAACGCCGGATGATACGGCCCGGCCACAAGGCTTGCCTCAAGGCTTATGGTCGGCTGAAGGCCGAATCTAATGACCCGGATTCCGGCATTGTTAAACTGCCGTTGCATCTGGCCGCAAACCTTTACCATATCCTCAAGCGTCCACGGTGTATATCGCCCCGTTGCATACATATCATCCAGCGCAGTACCCTTGAGCACAAGAGTAGGATATACCCTCACGAAGTCCGGGGCAAGGCTTATGACCTCCTGCGTCGTCTCCTGTATGCTCTCGGCCGTGTCCCCGGGAAGCCCGGGCATCAGTTGAAGCCCGACCTCGAAGCCCATCTCCTTTAGAAGCCTTACCGACTCGACGGTATGGCTTCGCGTGTGCCCCCTGCCTGAGAGCTTGAGCGCCTCGTCCGACATCGTCTGGACTCCAAGCTCTATGGTCTCGACCTTGAATCGGCCAAGCAGGTCAAGCGCCTCCTTCGAGATGCGATCCGGTCTTGTAGACACCCTTAGACAATCGAGGCGCCCGTCAAGAACATATTTATGAGCGGCCTCAAGAAAGGATATCTGAGTTTGAAGCGGCAGGGCGGTAAAACTCCCGCCGTAGAACGCCGCCTCCGAGCGCAAAGGCCGCGCGCCCTTCCACGTCGAAAGATGCGCCTCTATCGTATCGGACACGTCTTCTACGGAAGGCAGGCCCTTCTCGCCGGTTATGCCGCGCTGATCGCAAAATACGCATTTTTCAGGGCAACCGCCGAACGGTATGAATACCGGGATTATAAAGAATCTTTTGCGCTTCATTTGATATTATCGTGATGATACCATAAAATAGGCGAAGGCGCGCGGCAAATGTAATAATACCGTGAACCGTGACCATTGACCGTGAAAGGATTTTTCTTTTACACGGTTCACGGACACCGGCACGGCATTTAACAAAAAGCTATGTTGAATTTGCGCGGCGTTTATGTTAAGTGTGTAAGGTATGCTTGCCTTGACATTATACCGGATGCCAATTCAGGCCATTAAATACAGGTAAACCTATATTATGGTAATTCAATGCGACAAGTGTCAGACCAAGTTCCGTCTTGACGACTCCAAGGTAACCGGCAAAGGCATCAAGGTGCGTTGCACTAAATGCCAGAACGTCTTTGTCGTAGCGCCGCCGGAGGCGCAGCCGGAAACTTTAAGCGCGGCCCCTGACGCCGCAAAAGAGTGCGTTGCTCCTCCGTCTCCATCTCAAGGTGAGATGAGTTTTTCAGGCGGTTTTCAAGCGCCCCCCGATAAAGACTTTCCCCCGACAAAGACATTCGAGGGCAAGCCTGGGCAGGCGCCGGCGTCGAGCGCGGAAGAAAAAAAGGATGAAGGCGGTTTTTCGTTCGGGACAGGCTTTGGCTTCCAAGCGGGAGATGAGGCCGGTAAAAAGGCCGATGAAGACGCGCAATCAGAGGGCTTTGGCGCAAAGGACTGGTCGTTTGATGCTCCGACACCCGGAGGAGAGGAGCAATTTCAAGGTTTCGGCCAAGCCGATGAAGGCCGAATATCCGGCGGCATGAACCTCAAGGCGGGCGCTGCCAAAGACGAACCGAAAGAGAAACCTCAAGCCGCCGTGCCTGAAAAAAAAGAGGGCTTGCGCTTAGGCCGGCCGCCGATATCGCAACCGCAGCCTATTCCGGCATCCGAGGACTGGGGCATAAAACCGGCGGAGCCTGATGATAAGGGCGGCTTGACATTGAAGCCCGAGGCAAAAACTCAAACGGCTCATCCCGGGCCGACCGAGCCTGAGGCAACGCCGAAAAAAAGCATCGGCGAGTTGACGGACGAGGAATTCTCAGCGGCGCTTTCAAAAGATGAAAAAGCGGCTCCCAAGGCAACGGCCCCGGCGGCCTCGCGCAAAAAACCTCTATTACTTCTGCTTGTTGCGGCAATCATCGCAGGACTCGGCGGCGCGGCGTACTTCAGCGGCGTCCTCGACATCATCAACGCGCCCACGACGCAAATGGCCGGGCAAAACAACGTTGTTATAGAAAACATGAAAGGCTATTTCTTCGACGGCAAAAACATCGGCAGGGTATTCGTAGTAGAGGCGAGGCTTAAGAACATATCCGGCGCAAACGTAGGCGCAAGAAACATCAAGGCCGTCATATACGACGCCAAGGGCGCTGTCCTTGCAACCGCGCCCGGCATGATTATATCGACTCAAGACGTCGCAAAGCTGACAAAGGACGATCTGGCGAAACAGGCAAAGACCTCGCTGACGGCCATAACGGCCAAGGGTTCCATTCCGGTTGTCGCCGTGTTCACCGCTCCGCCTGCCGGCATGGCCGAGTTCGGCATCGAGTTTACGTTATAACGGGTTTGCCGTCATAAGACCCTCCTTCCGCCCTTCTCGACGCATAAGACGGACACCTGCTCCTATGACAGAACTTGAAGCCTACCTTGCGAAACTGTTAAACGACATACGGGCGTTGCCCGAGAGCAACATGTGCCTTGCCCTGCTTGGCAGAAGGTTAAAGGGACTTACCAGCGATGAGGCGGCTGTTTTTTTCGAGACGCTGTACAAGAGAGCGACTTCCGACAAGACCGCAAGAAGGCTTTGCTCCATGCTGGTCAACCATGAGGCGTTGCGCGCCTCGCTCGGCGAAACCGCATGGAAGCGCATATATATGGCCTCGATCGAGCTTGGTTTGACACGGGTTAGCCGACTCTTTACCGACCTTCCGTCGCATAAAAAAGCGGTCTCAGGATATGACAGTGAAGAGGAGGCGCCGATGGAGTTCATAACGCTTGGGCAAAGGCGCACAATGGCGAAAAGCGGCGTCAAAGACACCCTCGACCGCCTCCTTTCCGACCCGGACCCGCTGGTAATAAACTACTTGCTCGATAATCCGCGCATTACGGAAAGGGAGGCGCTCAAGATCGCCTCGAAACGCCCCAATTCGAGCCGCATATTAAAACTCCTCGCGGGGCACAAGCGTTGGGGCGCCAGACACGGCGTAAGAAAGGCCATTTCCATGAACCCGTATACGCCGCCAAGGATTTCCATAGCGCTCCTTGAGCTTTTACTTACGCAGGACATGAGGCAGATCGCAACAGACTCCTCGCTTCATCCGCAGGTAAGGGCGAGCGCAAGGGAGTTGCTTGAGGAAAGGGAAAAGACGCACAAAGGGGGTTGACCCAGTTAGAGAAAAGTTTTATAACGGACTATAATGCCCAATAATGAGATTCCCTAACATGGTTGAGACAAGGGGACGCTGTCAGCGCACGGTTAGAATACAGCAAATGTTGCCGGTTCAACCAACCTTGGGCTTGTCCTGCTTTGCCGCTACGTCAGAGCCTTCGTCGCTCGTGGCCTTCTTGAAGTTCTTTATAGCCTTGCCCATGCCTGAGCCTATCTCAGGGAGCTTGCCTACCCCGAAGATGATAAGCACTATGACAAGGATGATGATGAGTTCCGACGTTCCGATTCCGAACATTGCGCCCCTCCGCGTTTAAGTGTAACATAAGCCGAAAAACCATGAACCGTGGCCGCCAACTATTCATTTCTTACAAATAATCTTGACAGAATTAGGTTGGCCTGTCAAGGGAAAGAAACCGCGGTCATAAAGGATTCGTTTTTACACGGTCACGGTTCACGGTCACGGACAACGGTCTTTTTATGAACACAACCGCTGCGATGCCGCCTTCGCTCAACCCTCGCAATGCGCCCGCAAACAAGGCGCTTGTCCTGTTTTTTGCCTTATCCGCGTTAGCGCACCTGAGCGTACTGCTTGTCATGAGCGTTGGCCTGTTCCCTGCCGGATTTTTTAGAACACAGGCGCAAGGGCTGCGGGAAGACGATTCCATGATTGTGGACGTGGTTGACCTGCCGCCGACCAAACCGGAAAAAAAGGCAACCGGCAACAGGCCCACGCGCCATGCCCAGCGAAACCAGCACGTTGACAAGGAGACCTTTCCTGATGGCAACGCCGCTTCCCGCCGGCGCACGGGCACGGGCGTCGACATTGGGAAAGCTCAGCAGGTTCAAACGCCTCAATCCGTAAAAAAGAGCGCTCCTACGCCCGACGTTCACAAAAGCGGCGCGTTGGGCGATGCCGTTGAAAATCCTTTTGCCGCGCCGTCCGCGCCCCCCGCGCAATCGGAGGCCAAGGCGTCAAGGCCGGAGCTATTTCCGTCAAGCGAGGCGCTTACCGCGCTCGAAAAAAGATACGCAACGGAATCTCCCAAAGGAGAAAAGGGAAAGACGCTTCAGCTCAACACGTCGGAGCTTAAATATCAGAGGTATCTTCTCGGCATGAAGAACAGGATAGAGGGCAGATGGGGCTACCCTGAGCTTGCCGTAAGAAACGGCTGGCAGGGAAGCCTTTACATCAGCTTCGTCATAAGAAAGGACGGCTCGGTCTCGGACATAAAACTCGAAAAATCCTCGAACTACCCGGTGCTTGACGACGCAGCCATAACGGCCGTAAGGCTCGCAACGCCTCTCCCGCCGTTTCCCGAAAACTTCGATATAGAGGATATAAGCATCAAGGGGCATTTCGTCTACGATCTGCTGGAGGCGCCAAGGGAGAGGTAACTGGGGGAGAGGCAAATGAATTTAACCCTTGCCTTTCCGCCGGATACTACTATAAACTTACAAGAGAAAATAATTGCCTGCGGGATGTGGCTTGCGGCGTTGCGGTAAAGAAGTCAAATATGTATAGGTGCACCATGAAAACAGGAAGACTGCTTCCTCATCCAATCCCATACCAAGGGAGCAAGAGAGGCTTAACACAAAGGATACTGCCTCTCTTCCCGCGCGGGAAGGTGCGTTTGTTTGAACCGTTTGCCGGCTCCGCCGCAGTTTCAATCGCGGCCTGTGCAAATGACATGGTCAGCCGTGTTGTTCTAAGCGATGCCAACGAACCTTTAATGGAACTCTGGAAGCGTATTACTTGCAACCCTTATGAACTGATCTCCGCCTATAAGCATCTATGGGATGCACAGCTGGGCAAAGAAAGGCTCTACTACAACCAAATCCGAGACGAATTTAATCAGAATCATAATCCTGACTTTTTGCTTTATCTGTTGGCAAGATGCGTTAAAGCGTCGGTGCGTTATAACAGTCGCGGGGAGTTCAACCAAAGCCCTGACAATCGAAGAAAGGGCGCAAAACCAGAGACAATAGCAAAACACATTTTGGGCGCATCGCGTCTACTGAAAGACATCACCAATGTAAGACACGGCGATTTTCGTGAAGCAATCATAGATGCTAACCCGGAAGATATCATTTATTTGGCCCCCCCATACCAAGGCGTGTGTAACAGACGAGACAATAGATATTTTGAGGGCTTGCCATTTGGCGAATTCGTCGCGGCCTTGCGCGATATGAACCGAAGACGACTTTCCTTCATCATCAGTTATGACGGACGCACTGGAGAAAAAACATACGGCAACATGCTCCCCGACGAACTCAATTTAAGGCATATTGAGGTTGAAGCAGGCATTTCATCACAAGGCACTTTACTTGGCAGAAATGCCAGCACAGTGGAATCACTGTACATTTCCCCCGCATTACTCAAACGCATTGATTCTTCACGAATTGACAAAAGCCAACCAGTCCGACAGGCTCAACTATCCTTCCTTTAAAAGAATTCCCATTAGCACGAAACTAATACCAAAAGACATTCTACAAATTCTACGGGCTGTTATCGCGAAGCGTCCAAGGACGGTTATTGAACATATTCTTGAGCATGGTCTAATTACGACTGAAGAATTAAAAAAGAAGTATGGTTATAACCATCCCACAGAGCCGCGCGCGATGTTCGCGAACAAGGGATACCACTTGATACGTTCAATGTTAAAGATTCGACAGGACGGTCAATCGGCGCATATCGTTTCGCTAAATGGGAAGATTTCCGCGTTGACAAACTTAAGGGGCGTCGGGCATTCTCCAAACAGTTCAAGAAGGATTTGGTCAATAGGTACGGTGAGATATGCCTTATTTGCTCCGGTTCATTCGAGGAACGATATATACAAATTGACCATCGCATTCCGTATGAAATCGCTGGAGACGACAGTTCCCCGAACAGAAATCTCGATCACTACATGCTTGTGTGCTCTTCATGTAACCGCGCCAAATCATGGTCGTGCGAACACGGTCATAATTGGATGGAACAACATGATCCCGCCGTTTGCCGAACCGTTCGACGAGACGGGAGGCGCCATTAAAGTACAAACATGTTGCCACGCTGGATATTCGCAGGCTGGCGCTGGTTTGGCAGGGAAAAGAAGCGGGTTATTATGATGAGGTCAAAAAAATAGCGGACGATGCTGAAGAAGATATGCCGAGTTTTGTCAAAAAACTTCTCCGCAAAGCAATCAAAAAATAACCTTGGCATAGATGCCGTCAAGCGGAAGATGTTCCTTAGCTGTTCTCTTTTTCAGGCGCATAGCGCTCTGGTATTGGATTATGCTTAATGTCCTTTATCGCTTCAAGAAGCTTTATGGTTTCATCACTACGCCCGCCACCTCAATACCGGCTCCCTTGCGGCCTTCGTCTCGTCAACCCTTGAGACGCGGGTATTGGAAGGCGCGTTTTTCAACAGTTCGGGGGCTGTCTTTGCCTCAACCGCGATTGAGCGCATGGCGGATATGAAGGCGTCGAGCGTTTCAAGCGACTCGGTCTCGGTCGGCTCTATCATTATCGCGCCGTGCACCACAAGCGGAAAATAGACCGTGGGCGGATGGAAGCCGTAGTCGATGAGCCTCTTGGCGATATCCATCGTAGCGACGCCTGAGCCGGAAAGGAGCTTATCCGAGAACACGGCCTCGTGCATGCACGGCGTATCGTAAGCCAACTCGAAATCCCCTTTAAGGCTTTCCCTCATATAGTTGGCGTTGAGTATGGCGGTAGTCGCGGCGCGCCTCAAGCCTTCGGCGCCGAGCCGCCTGATATAGGCATACGCCCTCACCATTATGGAGAAGTTGCCGTAAAACGCCTTCATCCTGCCTATGGTCTTGGGTCTGTCGCCCTCGTTGACCAATGTAAACCTTTTTCCCTTTTTCCGTATGCGCGGCACCGGCAGGAACGGCTCAAGTTTTTTAACCACGCCTACAGGGCCGCTTCCCGGTCCGCCTCCGCCGTGCGGGGTTGAGAAGGTCTTATGGAGATTGAGCTGTACGCAGTCAACGCCCATGTCCGAGAGCCGGGCAAGCCCCATGAGGGCGTTCATGTTGGCCCCGTCGCAGTAGATAAGCCCTCCCTTTGCGTGGACTATCCTTGCAATCTCTTTTATGTTGCGCTCGAAAAGGCCGATGGTGTTCGGATTGGTCAGCATCAGAGCCGCGGTGTCCGTGTCCATGACCGCCTTGACCGCCTCCGGCGCAAGTAATCCGTTGGCGCCGGATTTTATCGGCACGACCTTGAACCCGGCAAGCGCGGAGGATGCGGGGTTGGTGCCGTGCGCCGTGTCCGGTATTATAATCTTGTGCCTTGGCGCGCCCTTGTCCTTGAAGTACGCGGCGATCATAAACAGGCCGCAAAGCTCGCCGTGCGCCCCGGCCGAGGGCTGGAGCGTAATCGCGTCCATGCCGCTTATCTCGCAAAGGTACGCCTCAAGGTCGTGCATCAGCTCAAGCGCGCCCTGACAGGTCGCCTCGTTCTGGTACGGATGAAGTCCGGTAAAACCGGAAAGACGCGCCGCGTCCTCGTTGACTTTGGGATTGTACTTCATGGTGCACGAACCGAGCGGATAAAACCCTGTGTCAACCCCGAAGTTCCACTGTGAAAGGCGCGTGTAATGCCTTACCACGTCAAGCTCGCTCGCCTCCGGGAAGCCATTGAGGCCGTCACCTGCATCCCGTAAAAACGCCTTAGGGATGGTTGAGAGCGCGTCGTGATCCGGCACGTCCGATTGGCAAGGCTCAACGCCCCTCTTGCCGCTGGATGAGCGCTCGAATATGAGCGGCTCGTCCATGAAAAAACCCTTGTCCGTCGTCTGCTTCATAGTGTAAATACTCATGAGTTTGAAAGTTCCTCGGCAAAACGGTCTATATCGTCCTTGGAGTTTAACTCCGTCGCGGCAATCAGCAGATGATTTGTAAGCGCCGGATAGAACCGGTCGAGCGTCAGTCCGGCAAGGATGTCTTTTTTAAGCAGCCGCTGTAAAACCGCGTCCGCGTCCTTGTCCAATCTAACGGTAAATTCGTTGAAGATCGGGGCGCTGAAGGCCGGCCGGCAGACCTTTGTCTCCAGAAGTCTTTGCCTCAGGTAATGCGCCTTTGAAAGATTGACCCTTGAGAGCGCCTTAAGGCCGCCCAGTCCGATGCTCGTCAGATGTATCGCGGCCTGAAGGGCGCACAGGCCGTGGTTGGTGCAGATGTTGGACGTGGCCCTCTCTCTTCTTATGTGTTGTTCTCGCGTTGAGAAGGTGAGACAAAATGCGCGTCTGCCGTCCCTGTCAACGGTCTGGCCTATGATGCGTCCCGGCAGTTGCCTTACGAACTCGGTCTTTGTGGCCATGAAACCGAGGTAAGGCCCTCCGAAGTTCAGCGCGTTGCCGAACGACTGGTTGTCTCCGACAACGATGTCGCAGCCAACCTCGCCCGGCGGCTTTAGAAGCCCAAGCGACACAGGCTCGGTTACGACTATTATCAAAAGCCCTTTTTTGCGATGAACGGCCTCTGCAAGCGCGCTCACGTCCTCAAGACAGCCGAAAAAATTAGGGTGCTGGACTACAAGGCAGGCCGGTTCATCTCCCATCGCGGCATCGGCGGCCTCTACAAGCGTTGTCCCTGCCTCGGTACAAAATAAAGCCTCCGTAATGTCTTCCGAGGCGCTCTTGAGATAGGTCTTTATCGTCCGTTGATATTCGGGATGAAGCGCTCCGCTCAGTGCCACCCTGCCCCTGCCCGTAACGCGCCTTGCCATTAAAACGGCCTCCGCCGTGGCGGACGCGCCGTCATAGAGCGATGCGTTGGCAACGTCCATCGAGGTCATCTGGCACACGAGCGTCTGGTACTCGAACATCGCCATCAGCGTGCCCTGGCTTATCTCAGGCTGGTACGGCGTATAAGCGGTATAGAATTCGGAGCGTCCGGCAAGGTGCTCAACCGTTGACGGGACATAATGGTTGTACGCGCCCGCGCCGAGAAAACTCGACAAGCCGCCCTGTCCGACCGGAGAATTCTTGGCGGCCATGCTCCTCATGAGCGCCATCGTCTCCTGCTCGGAGAGGCCGTCAGGCAGGTTCAGTTTGTCTTTTATCCTTAAATCATCCGGCAGGGTTCCGAGGAGGGTTTCCGTGGAATCGATACCAATGGTTTTCAAAATATGGGCAACGTCTTTATCGGAAAGGGAAACGTATGGCATTCATACCTCTGCGTTGAGGAGGTTGGCAGGTTGAAAGAGGTTAACCTTAATCAACAGTCCTTAACGTCAGTCAACCGCAACCATCCTTATTTTTCTTCCTCTATGAACTTCTGGTAGTCCTCGGCGCTCAGGAGGTCCGAAAGCTCGGCCTTGTTGGAGACGTCCACCTTTATCATCCATGCGTCGCCGTAAGGGTCTTCATTGATGGCCTCCGGGCTGTCTATTATGGCGTCGTTGACCTCTGATACGCTTCCGCTTACCGGAGAGTACAGATCCGACACGGCCTTTACCGACTCCACCACGCCGAACGCTTCATGCTTGGTAACGGCCTGGCCCTCCTGCGGCAGTTCCACGTAAACCACGTCGCCGAGCGAGTCCTGCGCGTAATCGGTAATGCCTATCGTCGCCGTATTGCCTTCGACCTTGATCCACTCGTGCTCTTTGGTGTATTTAAGGTCCTTAGGGAAGTCCATGTATATATCGTCTCCTTTCGGTTGTAAACGTTATGACGGTTTTTTGTAGAACGGCGGCCTTACGACCTCGGCCTTTGCAATTCTGCCCCTTATCATCAAATCCACGTTGACCGCGTCCTTGAATGCCGACGCTACAAGACCCATGCCAAGCCCGCGCTTGAGCGACGGACTCATGGTTCCGCTCGTAACGACGCCGACTGGCGCACCGTTTACCGCTATCTCGTAATCCTGACGCGGGATACCATTGTCAATCATCTTAAAGCCTATCAGGCGTCTTGAAACGCCCGCCTCAGTCTGCTTCAAAAGCGCCTCTTGCCCGATGAAGCCGCCTTCCTTGCCGAGCCTTACGTACTTGTCAAGCCCCGCTTCCAGCGGCGTTATCTTCTCGCTCAGTTCGTGGCCGTAAAGGGAATAGCCCATCTCAAGGCGCAAGGTGTCCCTTGCCCCAAGACCGATAGGCTTGATATTCGCGTCCTTCCCCGCATCCATCAAAAGTTGCCATAGATGCGCGGCCTCGGAGGGTTCAACGTAGATTTCAAAACCGTCCTCGCCGGTGTAGCCGGTCCTTGAGACAATCGCCTCGATTCCATCCAACTCGGCCAGCATGAAATGAAACGGCTTTATCTCAGAGGGGTTTACATCCATAAGCCTCTCGATGACCTTGGCCGAGGCTCTCCCCTGCAACGCAAGCTGCGCGTAATCATTGCTTCGGTCTTCGATAAGAACGCCGGTTGTCGGCGCATTGGAGGCAAACCACTCGCGCACCTTCGCGGCATTGGATGCATTGACGCAAAAAAGAAACCTGTCCTTGTTGTAACGGTATACGATAACGTCGTCCACGACGCCGCCGTCGGGATAACATAGAAGGGCGTAGAGACACTGGCCGTCGACTACCCTGTCAACGTCGTTGGTGATAAGGCGCTGTACGAACCTATGCGCCCCCTTGCCTGACACCTCGATCTCGCCCATGTGGCTTACGTCGAAAAGCCCCACGGACGAACGCACTGCAAGGTGCTCCTCTATTACGCCTGAGTACAGCACCGGCATCTGCCATCCTGCAAAACTTACGAGCCTTGCGCCAAGCGCCTTGTGTATCTCATATAACGGGGTTTTCTTGTCTTCCAAAATCGTGTGCATTGAGTTGTTTCAATCCACGCTCCCGCGTGAGGAGCGGATTAAGACCTCCTGAAAGATTCAAACATCTGAATGGAGTGTCCGCCGCAATCCCGCCGCTAAAGCGGCGGGGCAAGGCGGACAATCTTGATCGTCATTACCTTGCCATCAAAATTCTACGCCATTCACGGCGGAGAATTTTGATTATTACCAAACCGAAAAAGAATGTCAAAGAAAAAATAAGCTCTCCTCTTCCCGCATCGAAGCTGTAGACAAGCAGGGGAGCAACGCTTATAATCGTCTGTAATCAAAACACAAAGGCGGTTTGTCAAATGCTCAAAAGAAAAACAAAGATCGTCGCAACCATGGGGCCTGCCACAAATACGCCTGAGGCTATAGAGGCCGTGCTCCTTGCGGGCGCCGACGTAATAAGGCTCAATCTCTCTCACGGCTCGTTGGATGAACACGCAAGCACGCTTGCCATGCTCAGGGAGGCGGCCAAAAAGTTAAACCGCCCGGTTGCGGCGCTCGTTGACCTGCCGGGGCCTAAGATACGCACCGGCAGACTGATAGGCGGCAAAGCCGAACTCATACCCGGCGCGCTTATAAAGATTACCGACGACGAACTAACAGGGGACGCCTCCCGCGTGTCCACCACCTGCAAGGGGCTGTACAGGGACGTTGTCCAAGGCCAGCGGCTCCTCTTGGACGACGGCCTCATGGAACTCAAGGCGCTCGGCGTTGACGATAAGACGATCAGATGCGAGGTCGTTGCCGGCGGCATACTCAGGAACAACAAGGGCATCAACCTGCCGGACACGGCCTTGAGCGCGCCCGCGCTTACCGAAAGGGACTTGGAAGGCGTTGACTTCGCCGTTAAACACGGCGCGGATTACGTTGCGCTCTCATTTGTAAGGAGGCCCGATGAGGTGGTTGAACTCAAACGCCTCATCAATGAAAAGGGCGCGGATATTCCCGTAATAGCAAAGATTGAAAAAAAAGAGGCCGTTGACTCGCTTGACCTCATCATCAAGGAGGCATGGGGCATAATGATAGCGCGCGGCGATCTTGGAGTGGAGCTTTCTCCTGAGGCGGTTCCCGTGCTTCAAAAGCGCATCATACAGGCGGCTAACGAGGCGGGCAAGGCCGTAATCACGGCGACGCAGATGCTCGAATCCATGATAACGAACCCAAGGCCGACCCGCGCCGAGGCCTCTGACGTGGCCAACGCCGTATTCGACGGCACCGACTGCCTCATGCTCTCCGGCGAGACCGCCGTAGGGCGATACGCCTCCGAGGCGATAAGGATAATGTCCCGGATAGCGACTGAAGCCGAGGAGGCCATACTCAAACAGCCGAGGCGCATCCGGCGGAGCGACGCCCCGGGCGGCTCATTCGCGCAGGCCGTGGTCTGCGCCGCGGCAGAGGCGGAGGGGGAGGTAAACCCCAAAGCCATCGCGGTGTTCACGCAATCCGGCGACACGGCGAGGATGCTCTCGAAGCTCCGCCCATCAACGCCGATAGTCGCCTTCACGCCGCTTGAGGCGACGCGCAATCGTCTATCGCTCCTGTGGGGGGTCGAGCCGCTTCTCATAAAATTCGGCGAGCACACCGACGAGATGATATGCAGGGCCGAGGCGGCGCTCCTCGATAACGGCGTCGCTGAATGGAGAGATACGCTTATAATCGTGTCAGGCACAAAGGTGGGCCTTCGCGGCGCTACGAACATGATGAAGATAGATTGGATCGGAAGCGAGGAGTGCAAGTTGTATCTAAAAAAACAACTGGAGGAAGGACCGCCACCGCTAAGGAGAGCTTCTGATTAATGCTTCTATTGTCATTCCCGAGGCATTAATCGGGAATCCAGAAATGAACGTTTAAGACGCTGGCCTTCCCGCTAAACCTGTCCCCGAATGTTTCTATCCCTCCCCGAATGCTTCTATCGGGGATAAAAGCATTCGGGGAGGGAAGATTGCGAGAATGACACCATGCAAGCAAGGTTGTCGCCTTACCTCGCTACGTCTCAAAATGAATTAAGTAACCTCTGATTAATTCTTATTTTGTCATTGCGAGCCCAGCACCACTTTGGATTATGAAAGCGTGTTCCTTGGCAAATTCCTTCGTGCAACAAAGTGGTGCTGGGCGCGGCAATCTCTAAGTTGTTGATTTCCTTGAAGACGAGA
>JACRCE010000099.1 GCA_016213015.1 Deltaproteobacteria bacterium
GGCCCGGGCGGCGCATCATCCGCGACCCGGCCCATCGCCAGCGGAAATTTTCTCAACTGGGCCACCATGAGCAGGCTTACGGTTGCTAAAAAGCTCCTTATCGGCGGCAAGGCGTCTCCAAGGAGCCCGTCAGGCGCGACTACCGTGAAGACCTACGCTGAAACGACGTGGGGATTCGCCAAGATTAACAACAACTCGACCGACCCCAACCTCATCTCCACGTTCAGCGGCAACTATAAGTTTACCATGTCATCGAGCGCTGCTTTGTCCGTTGCGGTAGCCGGCGGGGTTACGATTACCAATACGTATCCGGGTTATACCGATTCCGTGTTCAACGAAACAGCGGAATCGGGCGGCGTATACAGTTGGTCAACCTCTTCGTACTATTCTCCTGCCAACCTGTGGCACATTGAAGACGGGTCGGGCAACTGCTCCCAAGCATACACGGGTACATCAAGCTGGTACTATGGGAATGCTGCGAACCCTGACAAGTGCCAGTATAAAACAAAGGTATCGGGTGCGGACGTGTCTAATTATGGCGCCCTTATCAGCCCGACCATAGCCCTTCCGGCCGGGTCGCCCTCCTTGCGGTTGAGCTTCATGAATTACTATGAGACTGAAGACAGCGGCGACGCATATGATAGGCGAAGAGTGTATATATCCACGAACGGAGGCGCCTCGTGGACGCTACTGACGCAGATATATGGAAGTTCGATGAATACATGGCAGCTGAAGACCATAGACCTTACGGCTTATGCGGGCATGAGCATAAAACTGCTGTTTTACTTCAGTACGGAAGACAACACCTACAACAATTACAAGGGTTGGTATATTGACGACGTGCGTATAGACGACTCTACCTCAAGCTGCTATGCCGTTGCCAAGCCCGCGGCGTGGACCATCAATCCGACGACGCAGACCGCGTGTCAGGCCATTGACGATACGACGAACAGCAGCGCCGATTCGACGTACATTAGGAACGCGAGCACACAGGAACCTATCGTGATGAACTTTAACGATCTCGACGTGCCGGTCGGAACAATCACGCAGGTGCAGATCGTAACATGGGCCAAGAAGGCGGGCACGTCCACCAGTTCCACGAGAAGGCTCGCCAGGGTGTTGCGGATAAACGGAGTGAACTATTGCGGGCCGTACGGCTCCGCCACTTGCAGTTATTCGAGCTTGACAACGTCTTATGCCACAGGGAATACCGTGTGGACGACCAATCCGGCGACCGGCGTTGCATGGACGTGGAACGACCTGAAGCATATAGGCACCAACAGCATCCAGGGCTTTGGCGCGCAGGCAACTACATATAGCCCTACGAGCGCCAATTATATGCAGATAGGCAGGATGTACCTGCTTGTTACGGTAACGACGCCGTCAGGCGGGCCTTACAACGTCATCGTTGACCATGACAGCACGACAAAGGCCGAGGGCATCATCGACCATCTAAGCTCCGATGCAAGGTTCGGGCTGGGGTATTACGACACCTCGTTCATAGACGGCGGAAGTGTAGCGGAATACGTGGGATTCGGCGCGTCAACCAACATGATTACGAACATCTCCGGCAAGACCGCCACGACGGGAACGCCTCTCGGAGAGACGCTCTATGAGATGACGAGATACTTCAGGCAGGATACCCCGTATTACAGCGCTTCGCCGGCTCATTTTCAGACGGGCCTTAACTACGATCCTTACTACTACAGATACACCACCTTGTCCGGCTCAACGCTCTCGGACCAGTACGTGCCGTGCGCCAAGAGCTTTATCCTGTTCCTGACCGACGGCGAATCAACATGGGATCAGAATATGCCTGCAAGCATAAGGGGCTACTCATGGGGCAAGGGAAAGAATACCGATGGAACCATGACAAGCTCCGCGTCGGGTGGTTTAAGGCTCGGGGGCACGGCCAACGGGACCACAAGCGGCTCCATGACGGATTATATGATTGACGTGGCGTATTATGCCAGAGTGAACGACGCGCGCCCTGGGTCATGCACGACCACGCCCACGTCATTTAACCAGTGTATCCCGGGAATCCAGAACATCGTCACCTACCCGGTATTCCTGTTCGGACAGGGATCTACCCTTCTGAAGGACGTCGCCATATACGGCGGCTTTGACGACATAAACGGCGACGGCTATCCAGGGCCTGATCTTAAGGAGTATCTCAGGGACTCGGACGGCGACGGAAGCATTACAACCGCCGACGACCCGATAACCTATTTTGAAGGAAATGACGGCTACGAGTTGGAGACGAGTATCACCAACGCCATAGCGAGCATCATGAAGCGAAGCGCGTCAGGCACGGCGGTTTCCGTGTTGAGTACGTCTCAGGAGGGCGAGGGAGCGCTTTATCAGGCGTACTTCTATCCTGAAAAGACGATGAACGACGGCACAAAGAGGACGTGGGTGGGTTCTTGCAGAGGCATGTTCCTCGACAACTCAGGCAACCTGAGAGAGGACAGCGACGCCAACGCCGAGCTCGTGCTGAAAAACGACAAGATATTCAGGATGCGTTTCGATACGACCACCAATAAGGTCATGGTCGATCGGTATCTCGACACGACGCCTGAAGACGGTGAGGCGGACCCGGCCATGACAAACCCGGACGGCACGCCGATAGATACGGTCTATGACACGATTGAGCTTGACGAGATACCCGCCATTTGGGAGGCCGGAGCAAAGCTTGCCAAGGATACCACCACGCGCAATATCTATACGTGGATTGACGTTGACAACGACGGCGTGGTCGATAACGGCGATTTCGGAGGGACTGTCACATCGGGCGAGGCCCGGTCGGTTACAAGCTCCAACGCAACGGCCTTGAAGCCCTATCTCAGGGCAACGAGCGACGCCGAGGCCGCGAACATAATCGGTTTCGTGAGGGGCGATTACGTCAGCGGTTACAGGGACAGATGCATCCCTGTTGCGGGGGCGACGCAGGAGACCGGCTGCACCGAGGCCAATGCAAGGGTATGGCCGCTCGGCGATATAGTCTACTCCACGCCTACGACGGTGGGCCGCACCGCGGAACAGCATGACCAGATATACGGCGTAGCCTCGTACGTCAACTTCAGGCAGGCGTATAACGGCAGGCGGAACATAGTATACGTTGGCGCCAACGACGGCATGTTGCATGCCTTTAACGCGGGCATGTATACGGCCGGAGACAACGCGGCCACCTCGGACGTGGAACACGGCAAGTTCGAGCCGAATGCGACCACCGACTGGCCGGGCGCCGAGCTTGGCACGGAGCTGTGGGCGTTTATCCCTCCCGACAACCTGCCGCATCTCAAGTGGCTTACGCAATCGGACTACACGCACGTCTACTATACGGACCTGAAGCCCAAGGCCACGGACGTGAGGATATTCTGCGATTCGGACTCCACGCTCAACCCGCCGGCCTCCCCTGACTGCGTCAACGGACAGGGCAGCGTATCGCATCCGGGCGGCTGGGGCACCATCCTTATAGTCGGCATGAGGCTCGGCGGAGGGGCCATAGACGTTGCAGGCGACTTCGACTACAACTCCGGAACGGCCGATACGACAAGGACGTTCAGGAGCGCTTACTACGTGCTCGACGTAACCAACCCTGAAAAGAAGCCGAGGCTCTTGTGGAGGTTCACCGACGCCAACCTCGGGTTTACGACCTCTTACCCGGCGATAATCCATATAAACGGGACGCCGGAGAAGTGGTTCATGGTAGTCGGGTCCGGGCCTGACAATAACGTGCCGACCGGCACACGGGGCTATTACGGCACAAGCACTCAGCAAGGCCGCATCTACGTCGTAAACCTTCTTACCGGTGCGATAGCGAATACGTTCACCAACCTTGGGATAAACAACGCGGGCGCGGCGCTTGATTCGTACATGTTCATGGGCGACGCGACCGTCGTTGATGGGGATTTGGACTACACCGACGACATCGTTTATATCGGAAGCTCCATCTGCACCGGCACCACGGCGGTATGCACGGGAACAACCCCAACGTCAACCGGCGGCAAGGTCTTTAGGCTCAATACCAATCAGGACGCCAACCCGGCGAACTGGGCGCTGTCAACCCTCTATAACACAGGGAGGCCGGTGTTCGTGGGGCCGTCCGTTGCCAAGGACAAGCTCAACAACCTCTGGACCTTTTTCGGCACCGGAAGGTTCTGGGGTCCGGACGATAAGGTCAACTCGGACCAGCAAACCTTCTATGGGATAAAGGATGCGTGCTGGAAGCAGAACACGACGGGCACCCCGTGTGCGACCACGTACACGGCGAGCGACCTTCTTGATTCCACCAATCTGGCGGTTTGCAGCTCGACGGCCACCGGCGGGGACGCCGGCAAGGTATACAACACAACCACCGGCACATGCGGGTCCGGTTCCGTGGCGTATGGCGCGTTCAGCGACCTGCAGGCCGCAGTAGGCAGAGGCTGGTATCTAAACCTCAACGATCCTGCGTCGACGCCGAGCGAGCGGGTGCTTTCGCGCGCCGCCGTCATAGGCGGGGTTGTGCTCGTCGCCGGCTTTACCCCTGATTCCGATCTATGCGACATGCTCGGCACCAGCAGTTTCTATGCGCTTTACTATCAGACCGGAACCGCGTACACCAAGCCTATCATCGGCGCGTCCGGGAATACCTCGTTGAGGTCCAAGGATTTAGGTTACGGCATGCCGACCACGGTCAGCGTGAGCATAGGCAAGGATAAGACAAAGGGATTTACCACGACCTCCCTTGGCGCAATCACCGAAGTGGAAGTCGGCCTGGTGGCCCCGGTTAGAAGCGGCGCCGCTGGATGGAGGGAAAATGTAGGAGGCGGCGGAACCACCGGGGTGGAGGAGATATACAAGCATATCATAAAGTAGGCGTTGAAGTGGATTGATCAACAAAGGCCGCGCTCGGCATATCGAGCGCGGCCTTTGTGCGCCGTCAGGAGCAAACTCCTGCCGCCAACACGGTTCATGGTTAACGACGGTTCAAGGTTTATCTTTTAACCGTGTCATAGCCGTCTCTCAACCTTTTTTCAACCTTCTTCGTTGACTTTTTTTTACGTTAAGACTAAGATTGCGTTGATATACCGAGGAGAGACTCTATTGCGAAGCCCTAAAAGACCGGTGAGAAGAAGACCGTCGCCCACACAGGAAATAGAAACGCCGTCAAAGGCCGGTTTCAAGAAGTGGTACGTCTACATAGTCGGGGCGATTACCGTATTTTTGATAGTTGTATTGTTATTGAAAGGAGGGGAGGAAAAGAAGGAAACTCCGCCTCCGCCCGTTGCGGCGCCGGTTCAGCCGCCTGTCTCAGCGCCCGTTGCCTCAACCGTTGAGCGCGGCGGCACGGAAGGGGCAACGGGCGCCTTGGAGCCGGCGAAAAAGAACTATTTGCCTGAGATAACGTCCGTAAGGTTAAGCCCGAAGATCGTATTCCCCGGAACCGTAATCAAGGGAGAGGTCGAAGCGTCCGATAAAGACGGCGACAGCGTTACGTTCAACTATGAGTGGAGAAGAAATGGCGTGGTCGTTGACGGAGCCGTTTCAGATGAGCTTGACACAAAGGGACTTAAGAAGGGCGACCTGATCGTCCTTTTTGTTACGCCGTTTGACGGCAAGGAGAAGGGCAGAGTCAGGCGGCCCCGCGCCGTCACGATAAACAACAGGCCGCCGGAAATAGTATCCGCTCCGTCCACGTCCATCTCTAATGGAAGGTATTCCTATGAGGTTAAGGCCATTGACCTCGATGGCGATAAGCTTATCTATTCCATTGAGAATGCCCCGGCCGGCATGACCATTGACGCGGGAAAAGGCGTTATCCAGTGGGATGTTCCGCCAACGGCCGGGGTCGGTTATAGTTTCACGATAGTCGTATCCGACGGCGACGCCAAGGCCTTTCAGGGGCTTACCTTAAACCCCGTGGTGGAAAACAGATAAAGACCGTGAACCCAGTTAGGGAA
>JACRCE010000017.1 GCA_016213015.1 Deltaproteobacteria bacterium
AGCTCTGATTAATTCGTCTAAGCCGTCATTGCGAGCAAAGCGAAGCAATCTCGTCTTCAAGGAAATCAACAACTTAGAGATTGCCGCGCCGCGAAAGCGCGGCTCGCAATGACAAAATAAGAATTAATCAGAGGTTCCCTAATTTTCAGAGGCAGCCTGAAAGGAAGCCGACGGTCGTTATGCCATCATCCGAATCGCCTCCATCCTCATCCGGCTTTACCCTCATCGAGGCGCTCATCTCCCTTGCCATACTTTCAGGCGTCGTCGTTGCCGTGTTGGTGTCAATCAACTATCACATCGTCGCAGGCGATAGGATCAACAAGACCGTGGTTGCCTCGCTGATTGCAAGGGAAAGATTCGAGGAGATAGTCCTCGCGGGCGATATGAAGCCGGCTAAGGGGGAGTATGCCCCGCCGTTTTCAGGCTTCCGATGGAGCTTCAATGCCGAGGACGTGCCGAGGATGCAGCTTAAAAAACTCAGTCTCATAACGACGTGGGGCAACGGTGAGGCCATCGTGCTGGAAGGTTTTGCTTCCTCTGAATGAACTCCGGTGAGACCATGACAAGGAGAGGCGGTTTCACTCTTATAGAGGTCCTTGTCGCGCTGGCCATAGGCTCCGCGATTATCGTTGCCCTGTATGCGACTTTTTTTTCCGTGTTGAAGGCGCGCACGGACGCCGTAGGCGGCCTTGAGCGCGCGAGGGAGGTTGCCGGATTCCTTGATACGTTTTCAAGGGAGGCGGCTTCGGCCTTTTTCAAGGAGTCCAATGCAAGGACCATGTTCGCGGGAGAGAGGAGCGCCGGAGGCGGCTTTGAAGCAGCGTCTCTTTCAATGACGGCCTTCGCGCCGACGGTGCGCGGCGCGGGCGTAAAGGGTGATCTCGTCGGCGTGCGTTACCTTACCGCTTACGGCGAGGACGGCAAACCGGCTCTGTACAAAGAAACATGGAATCCGTATGTGCTGGAGAGCGCCTTTAGGATAGAGGTAATAGAGGATATCGAGGGCGTTGAGTTCAGCTTCTACAACGGGACGAAATGGGCAAAGGTCTGGGATGCGCGGCTTGAAAAGAGACTGCCGACGGCGATAAAGGCCGCGCTGCTCATAAGGGAAGGCAGGGAGATAAGACGGTATTCGGCCATAGCAAGACCGGTGATGAAATGAAAAAAGCTTTTAATGGCAAAAAAAAAGCCGGGTTCGCGCTGATAATAACCGTGTTGATTACGGCGGCGCTCGCGGCGTTGATATCGGAGGTCGTCTATGCCGTGCACGCCGGCGCGAGCAGGGCAGGGGCGTTTCGGGACTCAAACCGCGCCTCCACCCTTGCTCATGGCGCGGTCATGCTTGCCGCGAAGACGATTAAGCAGGGCGCTGACGATAACAGACGTTTGGAGCCGCGGATATTTGTATACGGCGATGCGCTCGTAAGCGTTCGCGTGGAGGACGAGGCTGGGAAGATCAACGCGAACTCCATCGTCATGCCCAACGGCTCAGTGCATCAGGAAAATTTTTCGGCGTATAAAAGGCTACTCTCTCAGCTTAAACTCGAATCGTCCCTTGCCGCGAACCTCGGCGATTGGATTGACGCAAACGACGACCCTATGTCCGACGGCGCCGAGACGCGGGACTACTACGCAAGGCTTGCCCCGCCTTACGCGGCCAAGGGAGCGCCGCTTGACAGCGTTGAAGAGGCCATGCTCGTGAAAGGGTACGCGCCTCAAGCCTTTGCCGGCTTGAAGCCGTTTATAACCGTGTATACCGACGGACTGGTCAACATAAACACCGCGCCGGCCGAGGTCATATCGTCGCTTGACCCCGGCATAACGCTCGACATGGCGAAGCGCGTCAAGAGCAGAGCCGAATCTACCCGGTTTACCGACGCATCCGAGATACGAAGCGTGGCCGGGTTTGAGACCATCGGTTTTAACCTTCAGGGCAGGATACGGGTAGACAGTTCCATATACAGGCTCTTTATTACCGTGAAGGCCGGCGAGGTCAGCCGCGAGGTCGAGGCCGTGATTGACGTAAACGACATGCGCGTTTTTTACTGGAGACAGGTTTAGTGGCGAAACCCATGCTCGTCATAGATTTTGGAATGGAGTCCGTGTCGGCCGGGGTGTTCAGCGGGTCATCGCTTGAACGCGCCTTCATGCGTCCGGTTGGGGAAGACCTTGTCCAGCCGCTTCTCGGATTGGCCTCAGACCTGAATAGCGCCGGATACAAGACGTTTTCAAGGATCGTCGTCGGGGCGCCGCAGTCAATCGTCAGCAGCCGCGTCGTAACCGTCCCCATAAAAGACGCCGGCAAGCTTCGTGAGGTGCTGCCGTTCGAGACCGGCGATTTGTTCCTGAGCAACGCGGATGAGGCGATCTTTTCAGCGGCGCCTCTCGTCGGCAACGACGTCGTTGCCGTTACCGCGAATAAGGCGCAGATTAAGGCTATCGGCGTATGTCTCAGCGCCGTCGGCCTGAAGCCGGATTTATTGAGTTTGTCGCTTTTCTCAAGGCATCTTTTGCTTAACGAACTCCATAAGGGCGCAGGCGCGGCGGCCTTCATCGGTAAAGAGTTCGTTGTCGCGGCAAGGGGCGGCGTTCCCTGCCTCTTTAGAAGTATAACCGGGTTGGACGATCTACGGCTTGCCCTTCTTGCGTTGAAGGAGATGGAGACCGGAAACATATATGCCGCCGGACCGGCTATGGAACTGCTCAAGCAGGCCGGCGCCCAAGCAAGGCTTGTCCATTGCGATGGCGAGCGTTATAGCGATGAAAAGGGCGGCCTGTACGCCCTTGCTCAAAGGTTTTCAAACGGCTCCGCCCCTCTTGACGCGCTCGTATTCAAGAGCCAAGACCTTGATAGGGAATCCGACATGCCCTCTGCCGGAAAGGGGATTAGGACAGGCGCGCTTTTACTTGCCGTATTCGTTTGTGTCTGGCTTGCATACTCGTACTTCAGGCATTCGTCCTTCGCATCCGGCGCGCGCGAGATGGATACGGCCATGGCCGCGTCGTATAAGGCCGCATTCCCGAACGAGGCCGCGCCCGTTGACGTGGAGTCTCAGCTTGAGATAAAGGTCAGGGACTTAAAGCAGGCAAAAGACATAGTGAACAACGCGCTCTGGCCCGTTGAGGCCATGCCGAGGCTTGCCGAGGCAACAGGGGAAGCGGCCATAAGACTGCGGGAGATGCGCCTTTCATCCGTTAGCGGCGGCGTAAGCGCGCGGCACAAGGGGCGTCTCATCGCGTCGTGCGAGGCGGCCTCCTTTGAGGAGGCGGACAGGTTCCGCGAAAAGGTTTTCGGCCTCTCCTATTTCAAGGACGTCGTCGTTACCGATGTAAAGCAGTCCGCGCTCGGCGGGGTTAACTTCAATCTGTCGGCGTCTCTATAGCAGGCCGCTGACCGGTTGTTCGCCGACTTGCGAAGCAATAAGGCGAACTCTAAAAAAGATATCTTTGTTCCATACCGGTAATACCAATCGTCATAAAGACGATTGGTATTACAAAACGCCCATCTGCGGCGCACAACAAAGTGCGCCTCATTCGTCGCTCCTCGACGCCTTGCATCTCGGCATTTTTGAGCGGCCTGAACAAATTTCGAGTTTTTTCGCAAACTTACGGGGGTCTTGAACATGTCTTTAACGGCAGTTATCGCCGCAATCAGGGACTATCTCGGGGCAAGGCGCTTTGCGTATCTGAAGGCGCTCGTCCTCCCGCTTGCTGCAATCGTCCTTGTGTTGCTGACCGGCCTCTTTACAGGCGCGGCAAGCGAGAGGTTTACAAGGAAAAAAGCGGCCTTCGTCCGATTCAATTCAACGATGGAAGGGTATCTGCAAGACAGGAGCTCCATGTCGTTTGTCGAGAAAAAACTCCTCATGCCCTTGCAAAAAGAGGCCGGAGCAGTGATGGAGGAGATCGGCGCCTCCATCGGTATCGGCAAGAAGATTACATCCTACAAACCATTTGACGAGGAGAAGCAAAAGGGCTACGAACAAAAAGGCGTTGAGATAAAGGCCGACGGGATAACCGTGAACGAGCTGGCGAATCTGCTCTATAGGATTGAAAACTACAGGAACCTTCTCCTTGTGAGGGAGTTTTCCATGAAGACGAGGTTTGACAATCAGACGCTCTACGACGTAACGATAAGGGTTACGCTTGTGTCGAAGAAAAATGCGTAGACCGGTTCGTTGGTCCCTTTGGGTTGTCATTCCGGTTTCTCTTATCCTTGTCTTTGCCGTTACGGTGGCCGTGCTGATACCGGACGACGTTGTTGAGGCGACGCTCAGGCATTGGCTTGAAGGGCGCGGGGCGATTTCATTCAGCAGCAAGACGTTCAAGAAAACGCTTTTGCTCGGCCCCGCAATCGAGATGGAGGGTGTAACGATGACATGGCGAGGCAACGAGCCGCTTATCGCCTTCGACGTTCTCTCCGCGCGTCCCGATGCAACGGCGCTCTTTTACGGCGGTCTTGGCGTGAGCGCAAATGGCTTTATCAAGGGCAAGGGCAAAGGCGTGGTCAAGCTCCGGCTGTGGACGAGCATGATACGAAGGGGATATTCCGGCGTTGATTTGACAATCAGCGACCTTGCCGTTGCCGACGTGCCGGCGTTGTCGATGGTCGGCCTGAAAGGAGCGGGGATCGGTTCGGCAAGCTCTGCCATGACCATCGAGCCGGACGAGTGTCCGGCCGGGACAGTGGCCGCGTCTTTTACGGATATGGACGTCTCTGGTCTGGCCATCCCCGGATTGCCCCTTATGTTTGACGGCAAGGTGAGGGCGGATCTTTCGTTGGAGGCCGTAAGGGAAGCTCAAGGCCGGAAAGGCCGGTGCAAGGCATCCCTTAAACGACTCACGGTGGAGACGGACGGCCTGTCGGCAAAGGTGCACGGCGCGTTATACTATGCATTTGACGCAGAGGCCATGACGATCAAACCCGATTGGAATGAGAGCGATTTAACGGTGGAGCTTGAGCCGAGGACCGAGGACAAGAGGCTTGCTCTATCCGCGCTGTTGCCTCAGCACAGGGTGACGGCCAATTTTTATTCCATTAAACTTAAGGGTCTGCGGCTGCCACAATGAACGTCAACGTCTATAAGTTGATAAATATCGGCCTTGGCGTCGCGGTCTTCGGCGCGGCAACGCTTCTCGGCAGGGAGCTTATACTCTTGAAGTATAAGGCCCCTGCCGCGTCGGCGCTAAGCGGGTCTGTCCCGCCGTCTCAGGCCGTTAGGAGTCCTGAGGATTTTTCGCGTCTGGAAAAGATGAGCGGTTCTCCGCTCTTCGGACGCTCGCGCGTTTCGCTTATTCAGGCACAAACGGCCGGGGCGATTCAAATGGCCGAGGGCGAGGTCGAGCTTTTGGGAACCGTGGTAGGCCCGTCCGGCCTGAGCTACGCAATATTCAGATCGAAACGGCAAAAGCCGCTCGTGGTGGTTGCAAAGGGCGAGAAGGTCTTCGACGCCGGGGTGCTCTCCGAGATACTTGCGGATCGCGCTCTGGTTAACGCAAATAATATTGTTTTGACCTTCTATATGCCGCAAAGCAAGCCTCCCGTCGGCGCAGCAAAGGGTGCGTCTTTACCGTCCTCCGGCATATCCATGCAGACCGGAGAGGCCGAGTGGGTTGTTGACCAGAAGGCGCTGGAGCACGTCCTGAGCACGGGCATGGGCAAGCTGTTGACAGAGGCCAGACTCCTGCCCTATAGTGAAGCGGGGCGCACCGTTGGCTTTCGGTTAAGCGAGGTAAAGACAGGCGGCATATTCTCAACGCTCGGCCTGAAAAACGGTGACGTGATAATGAAGGTCAACGGCCTTCAGGTAGACTCCGTTGAAAAGGGCGTACAGCTTCTATCCGGCTTGAAGGGCGACACCAACGTCGCCATAGACCTCATGCGCGACGGCAGGGCGCAGAGACTGCAATATCAAATAAGGTAATATGGGCATGATAAACCATCGCAAGAACCTTTGCTCCACGCTGTTTTCCGTTGCAACGGCCGTTTGTCTTGCCGTTGCGTTGACGGCCTTTACGCCTCTGCCCTCGTCCGCCGGGGAAAAGGCAATGGCCGTGGAAAAATCTAATGCAAAGGCAAGGCCGAAGGAGAAGTCCGGCGCAAAGGCAAAGGCTGAAAAACTCCTGATAAACTTCGTTGACGTCGATCTGCCCTCCATAGCCAACTTCATAAGCAAGATGACCGGCAAAAACTTCATCTACGACGAAACCCTTGCCGGAAAAGTTACGATAGTCGCTCCGACCAAGATAGACGCAGACGAGGCGTTCGATCTTTTCGTCTCGGTGTTGAAGCTCAAGGGCTACACAACGGTCTTTACGGGCACGGCATGGAAGATAGTCCCGGCCATTGACGTTAAACAAGCCGCCATAGAGGTCTTTGACGCTCAAAAAGGGTTGAGGATAAACGAGTCTTACGTCGCTCGTCTCGTGCCGCTTCAGCGGATCGCCGGGCAGGAGATAATGCCCGTGCTTGCGCCCCTTGTCTCCAAGGAGGGGTATATTCAGGTCTTCGGCAAGGGCAACGCGCTTTTGCTCGTGGACAACGCGCTTAACATCGAAAAGATACTCGGCATATTGAAACTCCTTGACGTGGAGTCGCGTCCGAACGCGCCGGAGATAGTATACCTTAAACATTCGCAGGCCGAGACCGTGGCGCAGGTCTTGAGGCAGGTGAGAAGCGGCATCAGGGCGCAGGGGGCGAGGCAGGGTCAGCCCCCTGTCGAGGCGCTTGGTCCGGTGGTGGATAAACGCCTCAACGCGCTCATACTGCTCGGCTCGCTGGACGAGATAGATGAATTGAAGTCTCTCATATCCGCGCTTGACGCGCCGTCGCCTGAGGCAAGTTCGAGGATAAACGTCTATTACCTCGAGGCCGCGGAGGCGCAGGAGGTGGCAAAGGTCTTGGAATCGCTCATCCGCCAGAGCGCGCCGACGCCTCAGGCCGCGGGCGCGCCCCTTCAACTGGCCGCCGAGCTTGCCGGCAAAGTGGCGATAACGCCTTACAAGGACGCAAACGCGCTTCTCATCATGGCCGCGCCGGAGGACTTTTCGACCGTGGTGCAGGTCATAAAGAAGCTCGACAGGAGACCGAGGCAGGTCTTTGTGGAGGCCATGATAACCGAGGTGTCGCTTGACAAGGCATTGGAACTCGGCACGAGGTGGCGGTACGCCGGAGAGAAGGACGGCAAGCCCATAGCGCTCGGAGGAGTGGGCACGGTGGACTCCTCGACCATGGGTTCCATCCTGAGCGGCATGGCCGGGCTTACGCTCGGCGGCGTGGGCAACTACATGAACGTGCCTATAACCAACGCGGACGGCTCGACCTCGACGCTCGGGGTGCCGGGCTTTGCCGCGCTCTTCAGCCTCTCGGAGTTCAAGGACGCGATCAACGTGCTCTCCACGCCGCACATACTCACGAGCGACAACAAGGAGGCCGAGATAATCGTGGGCGAGAACGTGCCGTTCCTCAGCAAGTTCGAGAGGGAGGCGTCAAGCGCGGGTCAACCGATCCTGCAGTCCATCGAGAGAAAGGACGTGGGCATAACCCTGAGGATAAAGCCGCAGATAAGCGAGGGCGATTACGTAAAGCTCGACATCTATCAGGAGATATCAGCGGTATCCGCGACGGCAAGCACGGCGACGGACCTCATCACCACCAAGCGGTCGGCAAAGACCTCTGTCGTGGTGCGGAATAAGCAGACCGTGGTTATCGGCGGTCTTATACAGGACAAGGAGATTAAGAACGTAACGAGGGTTCCGCTCCTGTCCGACATACCGTTCCTTGGATGGCTTTTCAAATCAACCTCCACGTCCAAGCAAAAGACCAATCTACTCGTCTACCTTACTCCCACCATCGTAAAGGAGTTTGACGGCCTTGACGCCCTGAAACAGAGGAAGCAGGTGGAGTTCGAGGGCACGAGCATGGGGGATGAAAAGACTCCTGAGAAAGACGGCAAGTGAGAATAACCGTGAACCACGCGTTATTGTCGTTCCCGTGCTCCAGCGTGGAAACGATGGGATAATTGATAAAGGAGGGAATGAACGTGCTGGAAACAATAAAAGGACACTATAGAAATGGAAAGATAGAACTTTATGAAAAGCCTCATTTGAAGGAGAGCGAGGTAATTATAACCTTTCTGAGTTCAGAAGAGGCAAAATCCGTGGATTTGCAGGCAAAAGGCATCACAAAGGAAGAAGCCGTGGATTTGAGAGGCAGGCTGATAACCTTATATAAAAAAGGAAGATAGAGGACGCGGACGAAAAAACCACGGAGGTACCAGAATGAAGCCGATGAAGAGTTTTGCAACCTTGTTGTTTATCGCATTGTTCGCGCTTGGGGCCTGCGGAGACAGGTCAAGCACCCCTTTAGCCTCTCTACCCGCCGCAGCCCTTGCAATGACAAACGTAACGACCTTTGCAGGCACAGCCTTGAGTTTCGGTTCAACGGACGGGACAGGTTCGACTGCGAGGTTTTATTACCCCGCCGGTATAACCACGGACGGGACAAACATTTACGTGGCTGATACCAGTAATCACATAGTCCGCAAGATAGTAATATCCACGGGCGTTGTAACGTTCATTGCAGGCACGGCCGGGACTTATGGCACAACGGATGGGACAGGTGCCGGCGCGAGCTTTAATACCCCTTACGGCGTAATCACGGACGGGACAAACCTTTACGTGGCTGATACCAGTAATCACACGATCCGCAAGGTAGTAATATCCACGGGCGTTGTTACGACCTTTGCGGGCACGGCCGGGACCTCCGGTTCAGCGAACGGGACAGGTATTGCCGCTACTTTTAATTCCCCTCGCGGCATAACTACGGACGGGACAAATCTTTACGTGGCTGATACAGGGAACAACTCAGTCCGCCAGATAGTAATATCCACGGCCGCTGTAACGACCCTTGCTGCGGGTTTTAATTCCCCTAGCGGCATAACTACGTACGGGACAAACCTTTACGTGGCCGATACCAATAATCACACGATCCGTCAGATAGTAATATCCACGGGCACTGTAACGACCATTGCAGGCACGACTGGGACCGCCGGTTCAGCAGATGGGACAGGTATTGCCGCTACGTTTAATACCCCTCAGGGCATAACTACGGACGGGACAAACCTTTACGTGGCCGATACCGGTAATCATACGGTCCGCAAGGTAGTAATATCCTCGGGCGTAGTAACGACCCCTGTAGGCTCGGCTGGGAGCGCCGGTTCAGCGGACGGGGTAGGTTCAGGCGCGAGGTTTTATAACCCTATAGGCATAACCACTACAGGGATAACGCTTTACGTGGCTGATTATAGTAATCACACGATCCGCAAGATTCAGTAAAGGTTCAAAGGCCGTGAGCCGTGAACGTCTTAATGTCTTTACCTATAACCGATAACCGTAATGGAAAATACGAACGATACATACGGCCTTCCCTTCAAACGGAAGATAGAGGACGCGGACGTGAACCCGGAGTTTCTTGGGAGGCTTCCTTTGTCCTTTGCGCGGAAGAACCTCGTGTTCCCGCTTGATAAGGAGGACGACGTTCTTTGCGTAGCCGTATCGGGACATGAGGCGGCCTACGCCCTTGAGGACATGGCAAGGCTCTATGCCTGCGCGGTTCGCCCCGTCATTGTCCCTGCCGACGAGATAGTCGGCGCGATACACCGGTTCTACGAAAAACTCACCGCCACGCCCGAGGACGTGATGGCCGGCATCTCGGACGAGAGCCTTGAGACGATTGCCAACGAGTGGGAGACGCCTAAAGACCTGCTGCACGATTCAGGCGAGGCGCCTATGATACGTCTTCTCAACACGCTTTTTTTTCAGGCGGTCAAGGAAAGGGCAAGCGACATACACATAGAGCCTTTTGAGCGCGGGGTGAACGTGCGCTTCAGGCGCGACGGAGTCCTTAACCTCGTGCTCTCGCCGCCAAAAACCATACAGGACGCGCTTACCTCAAGGGTCAAGATAATGGCAGGGCTCGACATAGCCGAAAAGAGACTGCCGCAGGACGGCAGGATACGACTGCTTGCGGCCGGCAAGGACGTTGACGTGAGGGTGTCCATCGTGCCGACGGCCTTTGGGGAGCGCGTGGTTTTAAGGCTCCTTGACAGGAAGGGCGGGGCGGTAACGCTCAAAGACCTTGGACTTACCCATGAGCAGACCGGCATGATGGAGGGGTTTTTAAGACGCACGAGCGGGATAGTGCTGGTAACCGGCCCAACCGGATCAGGCAAGACGACCACGCTCTATGCGGCGCTTAACCGGATAAACTCCGAGGAGCGCAACATCATAACCATAGAAGACCCGATAGAGTATCAATTAAAAGGCGTCGGCCAGATACAGGTGAACGCGAAGATCGGCCTTGAGTTCGCAAGCGGACTGCGCTCGATACTGAGGCAGGACCCGGATGTGGTCATGGTCGGCGAGATACGGGACCCTGAGACAGCTCAGATGGCCATACAGGCGTCGCTCACCGGACACCTTGTCCTTTCGACGCTTCATACGAACGACGCGCCGGGCGCGATTGCAAGGCTTGTCGACATGGGGGTTCAGAGTTTTCTGCTCTCCTCCTCGCTTTCGGCCGTGCTTGCCCAGCGTCTTGTGAGGACGCTTTGCAACAACTGTAAGCAAGCGTACGGGCCGAGCGAGGCCGAGGTTGGCATGTTCAAGAATAATTGCCCGGAGACGCTCTACAGGAGCGTGGGATGCCATGAGTGTTTCAAGACCGGCTACGCCGGACAGACCGGCATATTCGAGTTCATGCCGATTGACGACGAGTTGAGGCAGGTCTTTTTGAAGAACGTGGATTCGGCCACCATACGCGCCGCGGCCCTGTCAAAGGGCATGAAGAGCTTGAAGGAGAGCGGCCTTGAAAAGGCGGGCTCCGGTGTAACGAGTCTCGAAGAGGTGGTAAGGGTTACGCACGAGGAGTAAAGGCTTGGCACGGCCACTATCTAAGGAACCTCTGATTAATTCCGTTAAGCCGTCATTGCGAGCCCAGCACCACTTTGGATTACGAAAGCATGTTGTTTGATAAATTTTCTCGTGCAACAAAGTGGTGCTGGGCGCGGCAATCTCTAAGTTGTTGACTTCCTTGAAGACGAGATTGCTTCGCGGAGCGAGAATGACGGGTCGGCGAATTAATCAGAGCTTTCCTAATAGGGTGCGCTACTTAACCGGAGGTTGCCGATCGTGAAGATCGAATATATCAGGTTGAAAAACTTTAAGGCGTTCAAGGACGTCGTAATGGAAGATATTCCAGATATGTGCGTTGTGGTCGGAGCCAACGGTTCTGGTAAATCCACGTTATTCAGCGTGTTCGGCTTTTTGAAGGACGCACTGATGGACAACGTGCAAGTGGCGCTTACTAAGCTTGGCGGCAGCCGCGGATTACAGGAGGTGCGGAGCAGAAATGCCGATGGCCCGATCGAGATTGAGCTGAAGTTTAGAGAAAAGCCGTCTTCACCACTCATTACTTATTCTCTTGCAATTGCAGATGAGAATGGACGCCCTGTCGTTGACTCTGAGGTGTTGAGATACAGGCGCGGAAGCAAGGGGGCGCCTTGGAAGTTTTTAGATTTTAGAAGGGGAAAGGGAACCGCCGTTATCAATGAACCCGATCAAGTTAAGGACGATACTGACCTGAAGAGGGAAGAACAGACCCTTAAATCCCCTGACATCCTTGCTGTGAAAGGCCTGGCACAGTTCAAACGATTCCCGGCTATCATGGCATTGGGCAATCTGATAGAAAATTGGCACATCTCCGACTTTCACATCCAGCGCGCAAGACCGGAACAAGAAGCGGGCTACGCAGAGCACCTCTCCAAGGAAGGTGAAAACCTCTCTCTGGTTACGGAATATCTTTATAATTACCACCGTGCGACGTTTGACCGTATCATTGACAAAATGAAACGCCGTGTGCCCGGCATAACCGAAATAACAGCCAAGACCACGGAAGAAGGACGTGTGTTGCTCAGGTTTCAGGATGGCGCTTTTGAGGACCCGTTTCTTGCCAGATACGTCTCTGACGGCACTATCAAGATGTTCGCCTACCTCACGCTTTTGTACGACCCAAAGCCGCATCCGCTTCTGTGTGTAGAGGAACCGGAAAACCAGCTTTATCCGAAACTTCTGGAAGAATTGGCCGAGGAGTTCCGCGATTATGCCAGTCGTGGTGGCCAGGTTTTTGTCTCTACCCACTCGCCTGATTTTCTCAATGCCGCTGAACTGGATGAGGTTTTTTGGCTTGAGAAGGACAACGGATACACTAATATCCGGCGGGCGCGTGATGATAGACAGATAAAGACTTACATGGATCAAGGCGACAAGATGGGTTACTTGTGGAAAGAGGGGTTCTTTAAAGGGGCGGATCCGCAATGAGCGAGATAGTCTTCTTCTTGGAGGAGGAGTCGGCGAAGGCGCTCTTACAGGCGCTTATTCCGAGGGTCTTGAACCCCACGCCGCCTTGCCGTTTTGTGGTTTTTGAGGGAAAGCAAGACCTTGAGAAGCGATTGGCGCGGCGGATGCAGGGCTATCTGGTTTCTGATGCACGGTTTGTCGTGCTCAGGGATCAGGACTCCGGTGACTGTCGCAAAATCAAGAAATCGCTTCGGGCAAAATGCGTGGAAGGGCAACGCCCTGAGGCGCTGATACGCATCGCCTGTCGGGAATTGGAAAGCTGGTACCTCGCCGACCTAAAGGCCGTAGAGAAAGGTCTGAGTGTGAAGAAGCTATTACAGCTTCAGCAAAAAAATCCTTATCGTAATCCTGACAATATCACGTCTCCAGACAGAGAGTTGGCCCGAATCGCACCGTCCTATCAGAAGATAGGCGGTTCGCGGTTGATCGGACCGCATCTGGATATCGCAAATAAGCGTTCAGAAAGCTTTCAGCAATTTATTAATGGTGTTCGTCGTTTGGCGCTGTGATAGCGGTGGAGCGACGATAGAAATCCATTTATGATTAGACGGACAATACCATGCCTATCTTCACCTACAAAGCATATAACGCCTTTGGCGCCGATGTCTCAGGGAGCATAGAGGCTTCAAACTCAGGCGAGGCCGTGTCAAGGCTTAGAAAAGACGGCCTCTACCCAAGGGCCATTGCCCTTCCCGCGTCAGGCGCTCCTTTGGCGGGGGCGCGGCGTTTGTTCGGCGCAGGCGTAACAACGGCGGACCTTGCCGCCGTAACGAGAAGGCTGTCAACGCTTACCTCGTCAGGCACCGCGCTCTTTGAGGCCATTGACGTGCTTGCCGTGGAGGAGGGCGCATCCCCTCTTGGACACGCGCTCATAGGGGTGAAGGAGGCCATAGCCGGAGGGGCGTCCCTTGCAAACGCCCTCAGGGCGCATCACGGCATATTCCCGGAGTTGTATGTGAGCACCGTAGAGGCCGCCGAGGCCTCCGGCACGCTCGACGAGGCGCTTGGCCGCCTTGCCGAGTACATGGAGAGGCGCGCAAGGATCATGGACAAGATACGGACGGCCCTTGTCTATCCGGTTTTAATGATGTGCGTGGCCTTTATCGTGCTTGTGTTCCTCTTTATCTTCGTCATACCGAGGATCGCAGGGATATTCGAGGACACCGGCCAATCCCTGCCGTTGATAACGAAGGCGTTGCTTGCAATAGCCGACAACGCAAGAAGGTTCTGGTACTTGATTATAATCGCGCTGATCGCGGCCTCGACCTTTGGCAGGAGGTGGTTGAAAACCGACCAAGGCAAAAAGACCGTTGACGGCCTGCTATTTAAGCTTCCGGTGGTAAAAGGCTCTGCCGTAAAGTTTTATTCGGCCAGCTTCGCCATGACGCTCGGAAGCCTCCTTGCAAACGGCGTTCCCATCCTCGCTGGTCTTGAGATGACGAAGCGTGTGCTCAACAACGCAGTCCTCGCCCTTGTCCTCGACAAGGCGATAAGGGAGGTGAGGGAAGGTATGGCGCTATCAACGAGCCTAAAGGATTCTAAGGCCTTTCCGGTCATGCTTGTGCACATGACGGCAACCGGAGAAAAAAGCGGCGCGCTCGGGGCAATGCTCCTCAAGGCCGCGGACTCTTACGAGCGCGAGCTTGAATCCACTATTGTCAGGACGTTATCCCTCCTTGAACCGGCTCTGATGCTTGCAATGGGGGCGGTCGTGGCCTTCATAGTCCTTGCCATACTTCTGCCGATATTTGAGATAAACCAGATAATCAGATAGCAGAAGTGTCAGCTTCCTTTACACTTCCACCCACGAGTAGCATAACTCTTTCTAAATTTTATCAATAAATCCAAGTAGATGCAGAATTGCACTATATTGGCATAGTAATTGCTATAGTATAGCTATATCAAATACATCTAAAGTCCAGTAAGAAGCAACCGAAAAGAATGGATGAGACAAAAAGGCAAAGGATGATATTACAGGCGCATCCTCGGCGACCAAGGTTGAGGGCGAATAATAGGCTGTTTTCTTTTACAATGAGCAGGTTTTTTTGGAAAACTCTCGTGCACAGGCACCGAATATTCATAAACCGATTGCGCTTGATTCAAAGGCAGGCCATTCATAAAAAGAAGCTAAGTCTAAAAAATAAGGGAGAATATAGATGAAAAGAGGCATCCTGAAGGGTTCTTTTTTTGCGGCTCTCATAGGTCTGTCAACTTTTTTTACGCTGCCTGATACCGTTGCAACAGCATCCGACACATACTGGATATGTTCTTCAAATCAGTGGGACAACGGTACTTGCTGGGATAACGGCACAACGCCTCAGACAGGAGACAGCGCATTTATAGATACGCCCGGGGTCGTTATTACCTATATAAATCCAGCAAACCCGACGCTTGAATATCTTGACGTTGATTCCAACGGTTACGTCAAGCAGTATCAGGACACGCTTACCGCAAATTATATGACAATCGGCAATGCCGGCGAGGGCACGTATGCCCTTGGGGGCAGCGGGAGCCTCGTTGTAAATAACAACCTTACGCTTGGCGGATCAGGGCACGGGCATTTTTATCAGTCCAGCGGCGGCTATGCGGTATCAGGCACGTTGATATTGGCGCAAAATACCGCAGGCAGCGGCTATTATAGTTTTTCAGGCGGCGGACTTAGCAACGGCGATACGGTAGTCGGCGCGGGCGGCACGGCCTATTTCAGACAGACAGGCGGCGGGCATACGGTATCGGGAACGCTTGCCATTGGGCAGAATACAGGGTCCAACGGCTCTTATAATCTCGTTGACGGCGGATTGAACACAGCGTATTTGGTCGTTGGCAGCGGAGGCAAAGGCGCTTTCAATCAGTCGGGCGGAGGCGCAAACGTGGCGGGTACGCTCACGCTTGGGCATAATGTCGGCGGCTACGGCTACTATGGCCTTTACGGCGGCGGAGTGAACACAGTGAATACCGTTGTAGGCGTAGGCGGAAAGGGCAGCTTTAACCAGACCAACGGCGGGCATAATGTGTCAGGAACACTTAACCTCGCGCAAAACACCGGCAGCTTCGGTTCTTACAATCTTTCCGGCGGTGGTCTTAACACGCAAAGCACGGCAGTCGGCGTCAACGGCAAGGGCGTGTTTTATCAGAAGGACGGCGGACATAGCGTCAATGATACGCTGGCCATCGGACAAAACAGCGGCTCCGACGGTTCTTATAATCTGTCCGGCGGGGGTTTGAACGCGGCCAGAACTACAGTAGGCGTCAACGGCAAGGGTACGTTCAATCAGACCAACGGCGGACACGACGTGAGCGACGCGCTATCTATCGGGCAAAACGCCGGCAGCAATGGTTATTATAACTTTTCAGGCGGCGGTCTGCACACGGGCCGGACCGTGGTGGGCGAGGGCGGGACAGGCACGTTCAACCAGACGGGCGGCGGACACACGAGCGGAGTTGTAAGCATAGCTCAAAACGCCGGTTCCACCGGCGGTTACAACATCTCAGGCGGCACGCTTGCCGCAGGCTCCATCGTAAACAACGGCGCGTTCAACCAGTCAGGCGGCACTACGGTACAGGCCTTTGTCGCCAACAACGGGACATACAAGTTAAGCGGCTCAGGCGTCAACACGGTTGACGGCGACTTCGTTAATACCGGCACGGTAAGGACGGTGAATACCAGCGCGGTGTTTACAGGGGTCTTTGTCAACGCGGGCGCGTATGAGAGCGATCCGTCGAACAACTACTTCAACAATCTCGTCATAGAGACGACCGGCTATCTGCACGGCGGCACAGGGGACAACTTCTTCATAGCCGACAACTTCTATAATAACAGCGTTCAGAACACGTTATGGAACACGGCGAGGTCATTGTTGTCGTTTACCGCAGGGACGGACACGCTCCATGACTACTATCTTACGGGCGTTGACGTCGGCGCTTCCTCCGCCGGTTTTAAGGATAACTACGCATGGGGCACGTTACAGCTTGATAACGGCAATAACCTTAACATGTACGGCACGGCCTTGTATCTTGACATGCTGGTTCTTGGAAGCGGAACTTCTCTGAACCTCGACGGGGTGCACGTCTACTACAATACGCTCGTCAATAACGGCGGCTCTTATGCGCTCTTGAACGGCGGCGCGCTTACCCAGCTTGCTTACCTCCAGCCGAATGCACAGGTGCCTGAGCCGTCCGCCTTCCTTTTCATCGGGAGCGGCCTGGCCGGGTTGGCCTTTTTCAGAAAGAGATTCCTTGGCGTAAAGTAAGGATTTTATAGTTCGCAGCCGGCCCGTATGTGCTCCGAGCGCGGAGAGCACAGCGGGCCGGTTTATTTTTAGAATTACAAAAAGGCAAGTGGACATCAAACTCGCTTTCTGGTAACATCAGAAATCCTAAAAATCCAATGCTGGCTTTGAGAGTTCATGCGCAAGACGACATTCCTTATGATAACCGTTGCAATAGCCTCGGCGCTGGCCTTTACCGTAAGGGGTTATGCCGAAACCATCATTGTCCCTGACGCCTTCAAGACCGTACAGCAGGCCGTTGACAACGCCAAACCGAACGATACCGTCATCGTGAAGGCGGGCCGGTATGCCGAGAACGTCGTAATAAACAAGCCGATAACGCTTATGGCCGCCGAAGGCTCGGCCTCGCCGATAATATCGGCCGTTGATAGGGACAAGCCGGTCATTAAAATAACCGAAACATCGCTCGTCCGCCTGTCAGGCATCACCGTAACCGGTTCGGCAAGCAACGCGGGGGTGCTTCTGGCCAACGCCCATAACTCAACGCTCAGGAACGTAAGGGCAACCAAGAACCTGAGCGGCATCGTGCTCAGCCGCTCCAGCGGCAACACGGTTATCGACTCGACAGCCGAGTTCAATGAGATATACGGCATCTATCTTGAATACTCCAACGCAAACAAGGTCGAAAACAACACGGCAAGCAACAACAACGACAAGGGTTTTTTCATAAGCGACTCGGACTCGAACGCCATTACCGGCAACAACGCCAACCTCAACACGTGGAACGGCATGACCATCTGGTCGTCCGACAACAACGTGATTACGCGCAACATGACGCTCAGAAACACCTTCGGCATAGTGGAGTCCGACTCTAAAGGGAACGACCTTTCGGACAACACGACTTTGCCGAACTTTTATATCATCTATCCCATACTGCTCGTCTATATCGGCATCATCTTCTATCTTGTCGAAAAAAACATAGCGAGGCTTCTCTATGCAAAGGCGTTGACATGAGCGCGATATACGACCTTTTCAATATAGTAACGCTTTTCAGCGTCTTGACCAGCGTGCCCACGCTCATAGCGAGCGTGGGTCTCATACTGGCCACGGCGAGTTTCATAAGCGGGCTTCAGCTCGTCAAGGGGACAAGCGTCGCGCTGGAGGGCAAGATACACCGCTTCAACGGCGTCTCATCCATTATCATCTACGCTGCGCTCTTCATACTCTCCATGATTCAGGGCGGCCTTAGCTGGACGATCATAGGCTGGATAAGCGGCGCCCTCGTCATCGCGCTCAAGGTTTATATAGTAAGACGCAAAAGAAGACGCACCTTCAAATACGTGAGCTGGCTCGGCGGAACGCTTACGCTCATCTGGCTTTACGTCGTATACGCGCACATGCCGGTTTAGAGGCGTTTTTAAGCGCCTCTCTTCTTTCGTATCCCGGAGGCCTGCCTTCAATGAGTTTCCCCAACTTCACGGAATTAAACGACAGAGGCGTTGATCTTTACAACCTCAAGCGCTACGCCGAGGCCCTGCCTCTTTTCGACGCCGCCATCCGAATAAACCCGTCTTACGGCAAGGCATGGTGCAACAAGGCCAACTGCCTCTTGGCACTTAACCGTATACAGGAGGCCCTGTGCGCTTACGAGCGCGCGGTGGAGTCCGCGCCGTTTTTTGCCGAGGCGTGGCGCTCCAAGGCAATGGCCGAGAAGTCCAACGGACTGCGTGTTAAGTCCATGGAATCCTTGCAGTTCTTCCTTGCGCTCGCGCCGGAGGCCATGAGCGCTCTTGTCCTGCAGGCAAAGGCGTTCATTGACGAGTTGAGCAAGCTCGGCATAAGACCCCATTCGCAGGAGGCGCTCCCCCTTCTCCTGAAAGGCTATCGGCTCGCCGGCGACGAGCGCAAATTCGACGAATCCATCGTATGTTTCGACAAGGCGATAAAGCTCGCGCCGCGTCTTGCAAGGGTATGGATGTACCGCGGCATGAGCCTGGCCGCGCTCGGCAAAGTGGAGTCGGCCATCGAGTCATACACGAAGGCCATCGAAGCCGACAACCGCTCGTCCGTCTACTGGTACAACGTCGGGGTACTTCATGCAAGGCTCAAACGCTATGCCGACGCCGCCAAAAAATACACAAAGGCCGTTGAACTCGACCCCAACTACGTAGAGGCATGGAGCAACCTCGGCAATATGCTCCGCCTCGTAAACCGCCTCAAAGAGGCGGTAGAGTGTTTTGACAAGGCCATTGCCCTGCGCCCGGACGAGGAAAACCCGTGGTTTAACAAGGCCATTACCGTTGACATGCTCAAGCGCCGGGACCAAGCGATTGTCTGCTACAAGAGGTTTCTCGAACTATCCTCTGCGCAAAACGGCAAGGAGATAGACCTTGCGCGCCAACGCCTTGCCGAGCTTGGCGGCACCGGCCAACCTGACCAAAACACCGTCACGGCAACGCACTACGCCTCGTCCTCCGGCACGGCCTTGCAGGAACCGTTGCCGGCCGTCCCGTCAATGCCTCCGCCGAAAAAAGTCGACCCGCAACTCGCCGAGCAATGGAATGGAAAAGGCATAGAGCTATATAACCAGAAGTTCATTCAGGAGGCCATCGGGTGCTTTGACAAGGCGCTTGAGCTCGATCCGAACGCCTGCCGCGCCCTGTTCAACAAGGCCATAGCGCTCGAAGACCTTAACCGGCCGGAAGACGCGCTTGAATGCTACGCGCTGTTAAACGGTATAGACCCGACGATATACGAGGCGTGGCTCAACAAGGGAGCCATACTCATGGATATTGCGCGTTTTGACGAGGCCGCTGGAAGTTTCAAAAAGGCCGTTGAATTGAAACCGACGGACGCCACCGCTTGGTTCAACCTCGGCACGGCCGTTAAAAACCTCGGCCGATTCAAGGAGGCCGTCGAATGCCTCGATAGGGCGCTCAAGATAAACCCAAAGGACACTGGCGCGCTGAACAACAAGGGCACATCGCTTCAAGACCTCGGCGATCTTTTCGGCGCGCTCGAGTGCTATGAGCGGATAATCGCCATTGACCCGAACCACGCCTTTGCATGGCACAACAAGGGCGAGGTCTTGAATAAACTCAAACGCTTCGACAAGGCCATGCCGTGTTTCGACAGGGCGCTCAAGATAAAGGAGTTTGCGTCCCCGTGGAACGGCAAGGGCGAGGCGCTTAAAGGGATCGGAAGGTTCGTCGAGGCGAGGGCGTGCTTTCACAAGGCCGTAGAGACGTTCGGCGGATACGCGGCCGCGTGGGCTGGCAAAGGGTTTTGCGAAGAAAGACTCGGCCTTGAAAAAGAGGCCGTGGATTCCTACAAGCAAGCGCTCTTTTACGCGAGGAAGGACGAGGCGGAGATCGCTAACACCGCAAGGGAGCGGCTCGCCTCCCTCGGTCTGGCTGCGGCTGAAATAGAAGAGGTGCTCAAACGGGCATCCGACGCCTCGGAGCGCAGGGTCAAGCCGAGGCTTCCCAAGGGCAGCGGCGAGTTCATCGGCCAGAAATACGAGGTCTACAAGACGCTCGGCGCAGGGGGCTTCGGCGTCGTATACCACGTCTACTCGCACGAGACCGGCGCGGTCTACGCGCTCAAGACCTTCAGGGACGAGTATATGCTCGACAAGGATACGCGGGAGATGTTCAAGAAAGAGGCGCAGGTGCTCGTTGACATGGACTCGCACCCGTACCTCGTGGAGGACTACTTCGTAGACGAGGTGGCCGGCCGCCTCTACATCGCGATGGAGTACGTCGCGCCGGACGAGGGCGGCCTCAACACGCTTGAGGGCTATCTTGAGAAAAACCCGCCGGACCTCGCGCTCTGCCTCAAGTGGGCCGTGCAATTTTGCCTCGGCATCGAGTTCGTCTACTCGCAGGGCATAAAGAGCCACAGGGACATCAAGCCGCCGAACATCATGATAACCCAGCAGAAGAACGTCAAGATAGCCGACTTCGGACTTGCAGGCATACTCGACCACATCCATGTGATAAGCGACCCGGTTGCCCCGGTTGACGCGAAAGGCGCGGCCTCCGGTCAGACGATGAAGGGCGCGAGTTTCGGAACGCCGACGCACATGCCGCCTGAGCAGTTCTCAAACGCCGCAGGGTGCGACGAGCAAAGCGATATATACTCCTTCGGCGTGGTTCTCTATCAGATGGCCTCCAAGGGGGCGCTCCCGTTCATGCCGGAGCCTCCGAAGGCAAATACTGCCGATGAGATGGGCAGGTTCTGGGTGGAGATGCGCGCGCTCCATGAAAACGCGCCGCCTCCAAGGATTGAAGGCCCGCTCTTTCCTCTCATAGAAAGATGCCTCGCAAAAAAACCGGAGGACAGGTATCGGTCTTTCGCCTCCCTGCGCCAGGGCCTTGAAAAGATGCTCAAGGACTTGACCGGAGAGGTTATCGCCCCTCCATGCAAGGAAGAGATGAACGCCGCCGAGTGGCTCAACAAGGGTTTGAGCCTTAAAAACCTTGGACGATTCGACGAGGCTATGGCCGCTTACGACAGGTGCATCGAGATGAAGCCGTCCGTTGCCACGGCGTCCATCGCATTGAGCAACAAGGGCAATTGCCAACTTGCCCGCGGCAGATTCGACGAGGCGCTCAAATACTATGAGGCCGCGCTGGCGGGCGACCCCGGTAACGCAAAGGCATGGTGCAACAAAGGCTACGCGCTCAATGAACTCGGCAGGTTCAAGGATGCCCTTGCGAGTTACGACAAGGCGCTTGAAATATCCCCTGACTTTTCCATAGCATGGGGAAACAAGGCCATGACCTATCTCACGCTCAAGGACTACGAAAAATGCATCATCTGCGCCGACTCGGCCATCAGAAACGACCCCGGAAACGAAGTCGCATGGGTCAACAAGGGCGCGGCGTATTACGCGATGAACAGGTTGAGCGACGCGCTTTTGTGCTACATGAAGGCGCTTGAGATAAACCCGCTCCAAGACAGCGCCCTGTACAACGCCGGGCTGTGCTTCTTCGACAAGAAAGAGTACAAGGAGGCGATCAACATATTCGACAGGGCGATAGCGGCCAACGCCGGCAACTACTCCGCATGGGCGCACAAGGGCAGCGCCTTCTTATCCTTGAAGGACTTTTCGGAGGCCGTTCGTTCGTTCGACAAGGCGCTCGATATAAACCCGGGATACGACCTCCCTTGGTACTACAAGGCATACGCCATGATGAACCTTAAAAACGTCGTGGAGGCGAAGCGTTGCTTCACTGAGTTCATTAAACGAGCGGCCCCTGCAAAAAGGGCCTCTCAGATAGAGGACGCCAAGAACAGGCTAAGGATTATTTAAGGAAATCCCCTCATGAAAGAACTCTCCGTAGGAAGCGCCATAGCGTGGGACATGTCCGTGCGCGAGGCGGTAAGGGTGAGAAGTCCGCAGATAGAAAAAGAGCACGTCTTGATCGGCCTCATGAGCCTCGACAAGGCCGTAGCCTTGACCCCTGGCGATATGAACGTGTCCGGCGATGGCTGGGCCGAATTGAAAAAGGAATATGCCGTCTTGTCGTCGGCGCTATCCAAATCCGGCCTTGCAATGCCCGGCGTCAGGCGCGCGTTGCGTGCAAGACTGCCGGTTGGAAGCTGTGACCACACGGAAAAGGTCGTGCACAGGAGCGCGGAGTGTAAAGGGTATTTCGCTCGCGCCGAGTCTCTCGGCCTGACCGCAGAGACCTCGAAGACAACGGCCATTGACATCGCCTGCGCCATCCTCGACGCGCCGGGGCAGGCGATAAGTTCGGCCATATCCGGCCTCAACGCGGACTGCGCCGGACTCTCGTCCGCAATCCGTTCCGTTGCGCTTGACATGAAAAACAACCCTCCGGCCGAGTACGCCTCGCCGCAAGACCAACGGGAAGGCTATCAGGCCTTGCCGTCGAACACGCCGTATCTCGACCGCTACGGCAAGGACCTTACGAAAGAGGCCGCAGGGGGCAAGCTCGGCCCGTTCGTCGGCAGGAGAAAAGAGATACTTACCATCATCCAGACGCTTGCGCGCTCGTCGAAGAACAACCCTGTGCTCATAGGAGAGGCGGGCGTGGGCAAGACCGCCATTGTCGAGGCGCTTGCCATAAGGGCAGTTCAGGGCAAGGACGGATATGTCCTCTCAGGCAAGCGCATAGTGGAGCTGAACATGGGCGCCCTGCAGGGCGGCAGTAAGTACAGGGGCGAGTACGAGGAGCGCATCACGAGGATAATAGAGGAGGTCAAGGCAAACCCGTCGGTCATAGTCTTCATAGACGAGATGCACAACCTCATCGGCGCTGGAAGGGCCGAGGGGAGCATGGACGCGGCCAACCTCTTGAAGCCATCTCTCGCAAGGGGGGATTTTCGCTGCATCGGCGCTACGACCATATCGGAGTACCGGAAGTACGTCGAGGCCGACCCTGCCCTTGAAAGGCGCTTTGAGCGCGTCATCGTAACCGAGCCGGCGAGGGATGAGGCGATAGAGATGCTAAAGGGCATACGAGCGAAGTGGGAAAAGCACCACGGCGTAAGGATAAGCGACGACGCGCTCGTCGCGGCCGTTGATTTCTCCATAAGGTTCGACGCGGATCATCAGCTCCCGGACAAGGCCATTGACCTTGTGGATAAGGCCGGAGCGCGCACGAGGATACCCATGCTCAGCATGTCGCCGGGAAGAAGACCGCCGCAGGACGCCCATGTCAACGAGGTATCGGTCAAGACAATCGCCGGGGTACTCTCCGAAAAGACCGGCGTGCCGCTTGAGATAATCATGGGACAAGCCGAGGGACGGACGAAGGCGCGCATCCTTGAGATGCCGCGGTTTCTTAATGGCCGCGTCATCGGACAGGACGAGGCTATCGCAAAGGTTTCCGACCGCCTCAGGACGTCGTATTCAGGGCTTTCGAGGAAGGGCGCGCCGCTGGCGGTCTTTCTCCTGATAGGGCCGACCGGCGTCGGCAAGACCGAGCTTGCGAGGTCTTTGGCGCTGTATCTTTTCGGCAACGAATCCGAGATTATACGGCTCGACATGTCCGAGTTCATGGAGGAGCACAGCTCGTCCAAGCTCATCGGCTCGCCCCCCGGATACGTCGGCTACGACGAGGAAGGCCAACTTACCGGAAGACTCAGGACAAAGCCCTATTCGATAGTCCTGCTCGACGAGGTTGAAAAGGCCCATCCGCGCATATTCGACCTTTTCCTGCAATTGTTCGACGAGGGCAGGCTCACGGATTCAAAGGGCAGGACCATTGACGCGACCAGCGCCATATTCGTCATGACGTCCAACATCGGCTCCGCAACTACGAGAGACAAGCCGCTCGGCTTTGCCGTCACGGAGGAGCGCGAGGACAAGAAGGAGGCGGAGTTCAGGGTTGACGAGACGACGCGATTTTTCAGGCCGGAATTCTTAAACCGCGTTGACGAGGTGGTCGTGTTCAAACCCCTCGGCAGGAATGATATCCGGCGCATATGCGCGAAGATGTGCGCGGAGATTTCAAAGGATGTCAAGGACGCGCACAACGCCTATCTCACGGTAACGGACGAGGCGATAGATGCAATCGCGGCCAAGGGCTACAGTCCGGCATACGGGGTGCGGGAGCTTAAAAGGACGGTCGACAGGCTGCTCAAGATGCCGCTCAGCGCGCTCATTTTAAGCGGTGAGATAAAGGAAGGCGGCAGATGGAAGGCGGCGCCGGGGAACGGAACGGTGTCCATACAACGGGACGAATGAGTATTGAAGCGAGAGGATCGGATTGATTTTTGTTCCGGCGTCCGCGCAGGGATATGACGCCTTCGGCCTCATCGGCAAGGAACGAAAATATCTTCAATAAGCGGCCTAACCGGTCATTTTTGAACGAAAAGGAGTTTGGCTATTTTCGCCGTAACCCCTTGATTTAACTTGGCGTCCCCACCGGGATTCGAACCCGGGTTACCGCCGTGAAAGGGCAGTGTCCTTGGCCTCTAGACGATGGGGACGTGCATACTCGTATATGACTGGTGAGCCGCCCGGGACTCGAACCCGGGGCCACCTGCTTAAAAGGCAGATGCTCTACCGACTGAGCTAGCGGCTCGACTCCTTCAACAAGCAGACCAAAGAAAATAACTTATGATATTTACCACAAGACATGTGCCTTGTCAAATTCTAAAAAAGCGTTCGCCTTTTTTGTAAAAAAGACGAGCCAAAAAACTCTTAATCGGCAACGAGAGCCAAGGCAGGCAAGAAGCGACGTTGCCCGCGAGGCTTGTCCTCCTCGACGCTATCGCGCTTCGAATCTGCGCGCTTTGGCCGCGCTGCCCAGGCCGATGAACAGTCCGATGAGAATCAGCCCGAGCGGGATGGCCTGTCTCCACAGGGTCAAGACGCTGTGCCGCCCAGGTTTATCAGGGTGATAGAAGACGGTGAATCCGTCGCCTTGCCTTTCATAGCCGATTGATACCCATGCCGTCCGCTGGTAGTAAACCCCGTCTTTGTCATTGTATGCGTAATGTGTAGTGCGAGTATAGTTTCCTTTGGAAGTGCGCCTGCTTGGGTCAATGGATATTCCGGTTATCCATCCCCGCGTCGTTTCATGGCGCGCAAGCAACGGGATGTCGAGGCGCCACAGTCCGGCAAGAAGTATGGCGAAGCCCAAGATGGAACCAACGAGCCGGAAGCGGCGCTTTAGCGTTATTTCCTCATGCGCCGGCTTCACGAAAGCGCCCGCGCCCACTGCGGCCACGCGGCGATAGACCTTAAACGCGAACCACGTTGAAATTACGAAGAGCAGTGCGCCCACGGCCATGAGCGCCGTTTCCGTTGGGAGGATAGTATACGGCCCTCCTTGTCGTTGTCCGAAGAAAATCAGCGAGAGAAAGGCAAGAGGCACGGCAAGAACGGTAAAAGAAAGCAGGAATGCGATGGACGCCGCCACGATCGGTTTGAATGACATGTTGACGCCTCGATACATCCGTCCATGGATGACGACAGCAACGCGGCGCGTTGGAAGGAACGGAGTAGATGGTGGAGCTGAGGGGGATCGAACCCCTGACCTCAAGACTGCCAGCCTTGCGCTCTCCCAGCTGAGCTACAGCCCCATTTATCCGCCTTGAACTACTGAGCTGATATTTTTATCATTCGCTCGGACGCATGTCAATTGAAATCTGTCGCGTTAACCACGGGCGCGGCGCGCGCGGCAAGGAATCGGGACATTATGGTCTTGTTCGGGCCGTTTACCGTATGGATAAGCGTTGAATTTGTTTGTTGACAACCTTTTTTTTAAGTGGTAGTGTCGTTCTTATTTTTCGAGAATATTGTGCGGCGTATCATGCTCCTTGATGTGAGCTGCGCCGGTTTCAAGATGGTATTCCTTGCCGAGTAAAACCCTTGCCGTTTACGGCGAGCTTCTATACAATTCTTAAAACCCACAGGAGGAGAATCAGATGGCAAAGGCAATGACAAAGTCCCAGATCGCGGATCACATCTCGAAGAAGGCGGGCGTAACGAAGAAGATAGCCGGCGAGATGCTCAACGAGCTCGCGTTGCTTGCGTACAAGGAGGCCAAGAACGCGTTTACGCTTCCGGGTCTCGGCAAGCTCGTGCTTGTAAAGAGAAAGGCGAGGATGGGCAGGAATCCGCAGACCGGCGCGGCCATCAAGATACCGGCAAAGAAGGTCGTGAAGTTCAGGGTCGCCAAGGCGTGCAAGGACGCAGTCCTCGGCTGATGAGTCCCATCTAACGCATCTTGCCGTTGCCCATGCACATGGGCGCGGATAGGAATAAATATTGCCATCGTATTTTATGAGGCCCGCGTAGCCGCAGCTTACGCGGGTTTTTGCGTTTCGCTTTCCGCGCTATTACGGGTAATGTAATATGACAGGTGTAGATATCGGGCATGGCGTTGTTGAAGGGATGGCGATATCCATATCGCCCCCGCGGCAAGCGGTAGATAGCCCTTGTCTTTAACCCTCCTCTTTTGTATATTGCCTGTATGAAATGCCCGTTCTGCGCGTACATGGAAGACAAGGTCATCGATTCAAGACTCTCGCAGGATGGAGCAACGACGAGAAGGCGCAGGGAATGTCTCAACTGCGCCAAAAGGTTCACCACCTACGAGCGCGTCGAGGAGACCCTGCCGCTGATCGTCAAGAAGGACGGCGCAAGGGAGGTCTTTGACAGGTTAAAACTCCTCGGCGGCATCATGAAGTCGTGCGAGAAGCGTCCGGTGAGCGGAGACGACATAGAAAAGGCGGTTGACGCACTTGAGTCGAGGTTCCTTGAATCCGGCGAAAAGGAGATAGCAAGCAGCGCCGTTGGCGAGGCCGTCATGGAGGAGCTAAAACGCCTTGACGAGGTGGCTTACGTCAGATTCGCATCGGTCTACAGGGAGTTCAGGGACATAAACGAGTTCATGAAGGAATTGAAAGACCTGCTTGACGTGAAGAAAAAGGACAGATAGATTTGGGCAATGACTCCGGCAAAGACGGCGTTGACGAGCGTTTCATGCGCGAGGCATTGCGTCTGGCGGAGAAGGGAGCCGGACGCACAAGCCCCAATCCGGCCGTAGGCGCGCATCTGGTAAAGGACGGCCGTATAATCGCAAGGGGATTTCACAAGAAGGCGGGCGGCCCTCATGCCGAGGCCGCCTGCCTTTTGTCTCTCAAGAGAAAAGGCCGCGCCGCTTATTCATCGGCAAAGGGCGCGACAATGTACGTTACGCTTGAACCGTGTTGCCATTACGGCAGGACCCCTCCGTGCACCGAGGCGATTATAAGCGCGGGCGTCAAGACGGTCGTTGTCGGGGCGTATGACCCGAACCCGATAGTGGCGGGCAAGGGCATAAGCCGCTTGAAGGCCGCCGGCATTAAGGTTGTAGCCGTGGTGCGCGAGAAAGAATGCCGTGCCCTGAACGTTGCTTACGAAAAATATATAACCACCGGCCTCCCGTATGTTACGCTCAAGCTTGCGTCGTCCCTTGACGGGAGGATTGCGGCAAACGGAGGGGACTCCAAATGGATTACCGGAGAGGCGTCGAGAAGACGCGTTCATCTCATGCGCTCAAGGGCGGACGCCGTCCTCGTCGGAAGCGCAACGGCATCGGCGGACGACCCTGAACTTACGACGCGGCTCGTGAAGGGGTTGAACCCGGCGCGCGTTTTGATAGATACGTCTTTCCAAACGCCGCTGAGCGCAAAGATGTTCAAACACAACGCGCTCGACAGGGGACGCCCGATGGTATTCACAACAAGCGCGGCGAGCGAGGCAAAGATAAAAAAGGCCGGGCGTCTTGGCATTGACGTCTTGATTGCGCCTTTGATGCGCGGACGGGTAGGATTATCGGACATGTTAAAAGCGCTCGGACAAAGGGGCATAACAAGCCTTCTTGTGGAGGGAGGAGGCGCGGTTGCCGCGTCCTTTCTCAATGACAAGAAGGTGGATGCCATAGCCTTGTTCTTCGCGCCTATCGTGCTTGGGGCTGAGGGGATACCGTCCGTCGCATATCTCGGCATAAAAAAGGTGCGCGAGGCGATAAGGTTCAAGGATATGAAGGCGAGTATGATCGGCAAGGACTTGCTCGTCGAGGCAAAGCCTGACATATCATCTTCTCCTCCCCTTTTTTTCAAAGGGGAGGAGAAGGAGGGGTTCAGGGTGAGGGGGACATAATGTTCACCGGTATAATAGAGGCCCAAGGCGCGGTAAAATCAGTTGAAAAAAAAGGCGTTTCTGGTAGAATCCATATAAGCGCGGGGATTGACCTGACTGTGAGCGGCATTGGCGGCTCCATCGCAATCAACGGCGTGTGCCTGACCATAACGACCTTCGATGATAAGGGTTTTGTCGCCGATATAAGCGATGAGACGCTTCGCTCTACGACGCTTGGCGTACTTGTTTATGGCTCTCCGGTCAATATCGAGCGCGCCCTGACCCTGACTAAGCCGCTTGGCGGGCATCTTGTTACGGGCCACGTGGACGGCATCGGACGACTGACCGGAAAAAGACGGAGCGGCGCCGGGGCCGAGTTCGAGTTTTCAGCGCCTGAGGCCTTACTGAGACAGATCGTAAGGAAAGGCTCGGTTGCAGTGGACGGGTTGAGCCTTACGGTCGCAGCGCTCACCGATAACGGCTTTACCGTTGCCGTTATCCCTCATACCCTTGCAACGACCACGTTCGGAAATCTCAAGATCGGCGCAGAGGTCAATATCGAGACGGATATAATCGGGAAATACGTGGACAGGTACCTTTCAGGCCGTGCTCAAGGCGGCATAACCGAGGGTTTTTTGGCCGAGCATGGTTTCCTACCTTTCTTGAAAGAAGGGTAGGCCAAAGAACTTTAACAGGGAATAAATACCACGGTAGATAATTACCCATGTTGCCCGCGCGGCGAGCACCCATGAAATAAAGGGACGAATCAATGCCGATAAAAAGAATAGAAGAGGCGCTTGCCGTCATACGCAAGGGCGGGCAGGTCATCCTTGTAGACGACGAGGACAGGGAAAACGAAGGCGATCTGTGCATGGCCGCCCAGCTTGTAACGCCGGAGTCCATAAACTTCATGGCACGGTTCGGCAGGGGGCTGATCTGTCTTACGCTGACCGAGGAGACGGCCGATGCCCTTGACTTAAAGCCGATGGTGGATGACAATACCTCGCTTTACAGGACCGCCTTTACCGTGTCCATTGACGCAAAGCGCGGGATAACGACCGGAATATCGGCCTCGGACAGGGCCAAGACCATCCTTGACGCCGTGACAGACGGCGCAAGGCCGGACGACCTTGCGCGTCCAGGACACGTATTCCCCCTTCGCGCAAGAAAAGGCGGCGTACTGGTTCGCACCGGCCAGACCGAAGGTTCCGTTGACCTTGCACGGCTCTCCGGCCTGAAGAGCGCGGGCGTAATATGCGAGATAATGCGCGAGGACGGCCAGATGGCGAGACTGCCGGACCTTGAGCGTTTTGCAGTGGAGCACGGCCTCATCATCGTGTCCATCGCGGACATAATCAAATACAGGCTCAATAAGGACTCTCTTGTTCATCGGGTTTCCGACGCGGTTTTGCCGACGCGGTTCGGAGGCGAGTTCAGGGCGATAGCGTATACCAACGACGTTGACGCACATGAGCACCTTGCGCTCGTAAAAGGCGAGATAACGCCGGATGAGCCGGCGCTGGTCAGGGTGCATTCCGAGTGCCTTACCGGAGACGTGCTCGGGAGCGAGAGGTGCGACTGCGGCGATCAACTGCGCGGCGCCATGAAGATGATAGACAAGGCAGGCAAGGGCGTAATCCTTTACATGCATCAGGAGGGCAGGGGCATCGGACTTGCCAATAAGCTCAAGGCTTATGCGCTTCAGGACGCGGGGCTTGACACGGTAGAGGCCAACCTTCAGCTCGGGTTCAAGGCCGATCTACGCGAGTACGGCATCGGCGCTCAGATACTCTTGGACCTCGGCGTACGTAAGATGCGTATGATGACGAACAATCCTAAAAAGATCGTCGCGCTCGAGGGTTACGGTCTGGAGGTCGTGGAGAGGGTGCCGATAGAGATCATGCCTCACGTCAAGAACGTCAAGTACCTGAAGGTCAAGAAGGAGAAGATGGGGCATCTTCTAAGCAACCTGAATGAGTTTGATGAGGACGGCGCTGATAACGGATAACCGATAACCGACTGGAGGTGTTGATGCCGAGAATAATCGAAGGTAATCTTACGGCAAAGGGGCTTAGGTTCGCGCTTGTCGTTTCAAGGTTCAACGACTTCATAAGCGCAAGGCTCCTTGAAGGGGCGCTGGACACCTTAAACAGAAGCGGCGCAATAGAGGCGGACATCCTTGTGGTAAAGGTGCCGGGGGCGTTCGAGATGCCCGTCGTCGCGAGGACGCTTGCAAAGGCCGGACTCTATGACGGCATAATATGCCTTGGCTGCGTTATACGCGGGGGAACGCCGCATTTTGAATACGTGGCGGGCGAGGCGGCAAAGGGCATAGCAAAGGTTGCGCTCGAATACGAATGTCCCGTCGCATTCGGCGTGATAACCGCGGACAACATAGAGCAGGCCATAGAGCGCGCCGGAACAAAGTCCGGCAACAAGGGCGCTGACGCGGCGCTCAACGCCATAGAGATGGCGAATCTACTCAAGGCTATTCCAAGAAAGAAGTGATGAACTCAAGAAGAAAGGCAAGGGAAACCGCGCTCAAGATACTCTACAATATGGAGATGTCGGAAGGCGACACCGATGGAATAATGGAGGCGCAGCTCGACCTTCTGATGAGCGGCTCGGAGGAGAGAAATTATGCTGAACAACTCGTCCAAGGCGCCTTGTCGAGCGCGTCGGCGATTGACGGCGTGATAGAGAAATTTTCTGACAACTGGACCCTCGACAGGATGCCGATCGTGGACAGGTGCATACTTCGCATCGCGGTCTATGAACTAAAGCACAGGGCCGACGTGCCGTACCGCGTCGTGATAGACGAGGCCGTGGAGATAGCCAAACTGTACGGCTCGGACGAGGCCCCGGCCTTTGTCAACGCCGTGCTCGACAAGGCGCATAAGGGCGGCAACTGAAGTCCGTTGACAAGGAATACACGGGCGGCAGTGCCGTCCGATTTTTTTTGCAAAGGAGCGGTAAATTGAAGGTACAGCTTTTAGACCTTGCGGCGCAGTATAAAAAGATCAGAAAAGAGGCCCTGGAGGAGATAAAAAAGGTCTGCGACTCCCAGCACTACGTCCTTGGAAAGAACGTGGCTTTCTTAGAGTCGGAACTGGCCGCGTACTGCGGCACGGAGTTCGGCATAGGCGTGGCATCGGGAACGGACGCTATACTGCTCGCGCTCATGGCCGCCGGGGTCGTGGCCGGGGACAAGGTCATAACCACGCCCTTCACCTTTTTCGCGACCGCAGGCTCCATTGCGAGGCTCGGCGCCGTGCCGGTGTTCGTTGACATCGATCCGAGGACGTATAATCTTGATCCGAACTGCCTTGAGGCGTATCTGAAAAAGACCAAGGGCAAGGGCGTGAAGGCCATAGTGCCGGTACACCTTTACGGCCTTTGCGCGGACATGGCGGCCATCAACAAGCTGTCCAGCAAATACGGCATTTGCGTCATAGAGGACGCGGCGCAGGCGATAGGCGCGGAGTATAACGGCAAAAAGGCCGGAGCGCTCGGCGCAATGGCCTGTTTTTCGTTCTATCCGACGAAGAACCTCGGCTGCTTCGGCGACGGCGGCATGATAACGACGGACAACGGCAAGCTCGCGGCGTCCCTCAAGATGCTCCGCGTGCACGGGTCGAGCGCGCGCTATTATCACGACGCGGTCGGCATAAATTCAAGGCTTGACGAGCTTCAAGCCGCTATTCTGAGGGTGAAGTTTAAGCGGTTGGAGGCGTGGACAACAGGGCGCATCAGGAACGCGGCGCGTTATGACGCGCTGTTTGAGAAGGCCGGTCTTTCCGACGCCGTAACCGTTCCTTACGTGACGGAAAACTGCCGCATGGTCTATAATCAGTACGTCATCAGGGTCAAAAGGCGCGACGCCATGCGCTCATTCCTTGCGAGTAAAGAGATAGGTAGCGAGGTCTATTATCCGCTCTGTCTGCACATGCAAACGTGCTTCAAATATCTGGGTTATCGCAAGGGAGCATTTCCCGTTTCAGAGAAGGCCGCCCTTGAGGTGCTCGCGCTCCCCATATATCCTGAGTTGACCGCTGTCCAGCAACGGTACGTCGTTGAAAGCATAGCCGAGTTCCATTAGCAGGCCGCTGAAAAAGCCGCATCTGCTTTGTTGTCTCGTCGCTCCTCACTGCGGCGCACAACAAAGTGCGCCTCATTCGTCGCTCCTCGACGCCTCGCATCTGCGGCTTTTTGAGCGGCCTTCGTCAATATTGGTTTTTTTTGCAACCTGTCAGGGATGCTCACTGGAGAGTATATTTGCTGACCCATGATCTTGTAATCATAGGCGCGGGCTTAGCCGGGATGCGCGCCGCGATAGAGGCGGCACGGGCGGGCGTCAACGTTGCCGTCGTGTCCAAGGTCTACCCGGTAAGGAGCCATTCGGTAGCGGCGCAGGGCGGCATCAACGCGGCCATGAGCGTTGACGACGCATGGGAGAGACACGCCTTCGACACGGTAAAGGGGAGCGACTACCTTGCGGATCAGGACGCGGTCGAGGTCTTATGCAGGGAGGCGTCTCGGGACATAATCGAGCTTGAGGCTTTTGGCGCGATATTCAGCAGGGACTCATCCGGCGCCATTGCCCAGAGGCCGTTCGGAGGGGCGGGCTTTCCGAGGACGTGCTACCTTGCCGACAGGACAGGGCACGCGCTCCTTCACGTTATGTACGAACAGCTTATAAAGCACGGCGTGGTTATATATGACGAATGGCACGTCGTAGAGCTTGTGGTTGACAACGGGGCGATGCGCGGCCTAATAGCGATCGAATACGCGACCGGAAAACTGCATAGGATAGCCGCAAAGGCCGTTGTCCTTGCCACTGGCGGCTACGGCAGGGTCTTTTCAGCGACGACCAATGCCTTGACTTCAACCGGCGACGGGCTAAGGCTCGCGCTCGAGGCCGGGGCTGAGCTTATGGACATGGAGTTCGTGCAGTTCCATCCGACGACCTTGAAGAACACAGGCATACTCATGACCGAGGGCGCAAGGGGCGAGGGAGGGTATCTCCTCAACGCAGTCGGCGAGCGCTTCATGGCAAGGTACGCGCCAAAGGCAATGGAGCTTGCGAGTAGAGACGTTGTCAGCAGGGCGGCGAGAACCGAGATTGAAGAGGGCAGGGGCGTTGACGGTTGCGTCCTTCTTGATCTAAGACACCTTGGAGAGGCGAGGATAAAAGAGCGGCTTCCTCAGATACGGGACCTTGCCATGAAGTTCGCGGGCGTTGATCCGATAAAGGAGAGAGTGCCGGTAAGGCCGGGCGCGCACTATTCGATGGGGGGCGTCAAGACCGACGTTGACGGCAGGACGGGCATTGACGGACTCTTTGCCGCCGGGGAGTGCGCTTGCATCAGCGTACACGGCGCAAACAGGCTTGGCGGCAACTCTCTTCTCGATGCGATAGTGTTCGGCAGAAGGGCCGGGGCAACGGCGGCCGATTTCGCGCTTTCATCGTTGCCAGCGCAATTCCCCGAGGGCGCGCTCAGGGACGTTGCCCGCGATCTGGCCCGGTTGTACAATAGTGGAGATGGCGATAGCGCGCGCGTCATACGAGGCGCGCTTGGCGCTCTTATGGAGGAGAGTTGCGGTATATTCAGGGATAGAGACCGTCTTGCCGCGTGTATGTCCGGTATCAGCGAACTCAAGGACAGGTTCGGACGTGTCGGCCTGTCCGATAAGACCGACGGGTTCAACATGGAACTGCTCTCAATCATCGAGCTTGGCGGGATGCTTGACGCGGCCGAGGCCATTGCCATGAGCGCGCTGAACCGCGAAGAGAGCAGGGGCGCGCACTCAAGGACCGACTTTCCGGCAAGGAACGACAAGGACTGGCTCAAACACACGGTGGTCCACAGGTCGGGCAAGGGGTTGAAGATACGCATGACCGACGTTGACGTCACGCGATTTAAGCCGGCTGAGAGAAGCTATTAGCAGGCCGCTGAAAAAGACGCATCTGCTTTGTTGTCTCGTCGCGCAGAACTGCGGCGTACACACAAAGTACGCCTCGTTCTTCGCTCCTCGACGCCTCGCGTCTGCGCCTTTTTGAGCGGCCTTCGGCATTTTTGGTTTTTTCAACAACCTATTAACAGGCATGAAGATAAAACTCAGGATAAAACGTTGCAGCCCGCTCGGCCCCGGATGCGCTGAAGGTTATTATCAGGCATATACAATTGACGCCAGGCCCGGCATGACCGTGCTTGACGCCCTGCTTTCCATATTCGACGAGCAGGACGCCTCGCTGGGATTCAGGAGGTCTTGCCGCTCCGCCATCTGCGGCTCATGCGCCATGACCATAAACGGCGCGGCGAAGCTCGCCTGTTCAACCCAGATAATCGTCGAGTATGAAAAGGCCGGAGCCTTGACGCTTGAACCGCTGGCCAATCACACCCCGCTTAAAGACCTGATAGTGGACTTTAACCCCTTTTGGCGGAAGATGGAAAAGATAAGGCCGTACCTCAAACCCGTGTCCATGATTGAAGGCAAGGCCGTTCAAATCACACAAGACGATCTGGGGCGCATAGACAAGGCACAGGCGTGCATCTTATGCGGCTCATGCAACGCCGAGTGTTCAAGTCTTGAGGCCGACGACCGTTTCACTGGTCCTGCCGCGCTTGCCAAGGCGTGGCGCTTCGTGGGCGACGTCAGAGAGGCGGGAGGCCGGGCCCGTCTTGGCCGCCTGAGCGACGACCACGGCGTATGGGACTGCGTAAGATGCGTCAGGTGCACGCAGGTCTGTCCCAAGGACGTAGACCCGTTGAAGGCCATAGAGCGGTTGAGAGAGCGGGCAATCGAGGAAGGCATAACCGACAACCCGGGCGCAAGACACGCGCTGTCAATGGCAGCCTCGGTGCGCCGCGTCGGGCTTCTCGACGAGGCAGCGATGACCTTGAAGACATTGGGCTTTTTGCGCTCCCTCGGCATGATACCGTTCGGTCTGAAGATGGAGATGCACGGCAAGATGCCCATGCCCATGATATTTTCGCAGATAGAGAATATCGACGAGGTGCGCGCGATATATGACGAGTGCGAACGTATAAAGCCCAAGATACGAACGTAATAAATGTCTTTATACTGCGTTGGACTACCAAGTCTGCCGCACAGCGACAGACTGGTCGGAAAATCCTCGACGTACCGCAAAGAGTACGCCTGCGGTTTTCCTCCTCGTCCGCTTTGTCTAAAGCCATTTCTTACGTTCGTATTATGTGATGGCGGCTGAATCGTTTGCATGATTATACAGGAGGGGCTTTATGCCTGCGTTGAAGTACGCCTACTATCCGGGATGCGCCTCCAAGTCGATAACCAAGGAGGCCGACGAGACGACGCGCATCGTAAGCGCCGCGTTCGGCATGGAACTGCATGACATGCTCAAGGCCAACTGTTGCGGGGCCGGGCTTCTCGCGGACTATGACCGGCAATTGCACCTTGCGCTCAACGCGAGGATATTCGCCGAGGCCGAGGTAATGGGCATGGACATCCTTACCATCTGCTCGACCTGCCTCATGGTCATGAGCGTGGCGAACAGGGATCTGAAAAAAGACCCGGCGCTTCTTACCGCTACTAACGCGGTGCTTGAAAAGGCGGGGCTCCATTACAGCGGCAACGTGAGGATAAAGCACCTTCTTTGGGCGCTCATCGAGGACGTGGGGCTTGACGCGGTAAAAAAGAAGATAAAGAGGCCGCTCAAGGCGATAAAGGTCGCCCCGTTCTACGGATGCCACAGTCTGAGGCCGTCCGACGCGCTGGGCTTTGAAGACCCTGAACTGCCTCATTCGCTGGATGACGTGATAAAGGCCGTCGGAGCCGAGCCTGTGGACTATGACGGTAAGACAAAGTGTTGCGGCTTTCAGGCCGACCTCATGGCAGAGGATATGGCCGTGAGCATGACTGCCCGGCGTTTGAAGGAGGGAAAGACAAAGGGCGCGGACTGCTTTGTTACGCCATGCCCGTTTTGTCATATCAATCTGGACAACTATCAGGGCGTTGCCGAGAAAAAGACCGGCGGGAGGATCGATATGCCGGTACTGCACCTTGCACAACTCGTCGGCCTTGCACTGGGACTGAAAGCAGGGGACGTGGGGCTTGAAAGGCACCTCGTGAGCGCGGAGAGGTTGTTCGCTTAAAGACCGTGAACAGCTAAACGAGATTGCCGCGCGGAGCGAGAACGACCGTGAAAGACCTATGGCAAGGCTTTAGCCTTGCAAGGAGAATCGATTGAAGGCTCGCTTTATAATAAATCCGGTTGCCGGAAAGAAGAACAGGGTCAGGCAGGTTACCGACGCGGTGCGGGACGTCTTTGCCTCATCGGACGGGATATTCGAGATAAAGATCGCCTCAAGACGCGGACAGGCCGCGGAATTTGCGAAGGAGGCCGTGGCAAAGGGTTATGAGGCGGTCTTTGCATGCGGCGGCGACGGCACCATGAACGAAGTGGCGACGCGCCTTGTCGGAACCAATACCGTGCTCGGCCTTGCGCCTCTCGGATCGGGCAACGGCTTTGCGAAGGCGCTCGGCATTCCCGATAAACTCCCTGCCGCGCTGTCGCTTCTCAAAAAATGGAAGATACGCGGCATAGACGCCGGAAAGATATGCGGCAGGTATTTTTTTTCAACGGCCGGCTGCGGCTTTGACGCGCACCTCAGCGCTAAATACAACATGGGCGCGTTAAGCAGGATGGTCAGGGGCGTACTGCCGTATTATCCCCTTGCGCTGATAGAGTATATCCGCTATCGTCCCATGCAGGTTACGATACAAAGCGGCAACCTCTCGTCCTGCATGACGCCGCTTATACTTACGGCGGCAAATACCGGCATATACGGCGGGGGCGCCGTGATAGCCCCGTGCGCGGAACCTGACGACGGGCTTTTAGACCTTTGCATCGTGCCGTACGCCGGATTCGCGAAGACGCTTCGTTTCGGCGCTCATCTCCTGAGCGGCAGTATATCCGGTGCCGGCGGTTTTGAAACGCTCAGGAGCGAGAGGTTTGAGATATTGAGAAGCGGCGTCTCTTACGTCCACGCGGACGGAGAGCCGTTTGAATGGGGCGGCTCGGTCTCCATAAGCGTGGAGAGGCGTCGGCTGAAGGTGTTGGCAGCGTAGGATGTCTTTATTTTTTGGTCTCAAGCATTGAATCAAGAAGTCTTCTCATGGTCTGACCGTTCCAATCCCTTGGGCCTATTGCCCTGCCTGCTATCTTTCCGCTGTCGTCGATTAAATACGTCTCAGGCACGCCCCACGTCCAGTACGCCTCGCTTATGCGGCCTTTTTCGGCAAGATAGACAGGGAAGGACGCACCGTGCCTTATTGCGAAGGCGTCGATGTCTTGTTGGCTTGAATTGAGGTCAATGGAGACGAATACAAACTCCACTTTTTTGTCTTTATAAGTCCGGTAAAGCGCGTCAAACACTGGAAACTCTTTTATGCAGTCCTTGCACCACGTTGCCCAGAGGTGCAGGATTACCGCCTTTCCCTTGAGGTCGGTAAGACTTTTAGTCCGGCCTTGAGCGTCAACCACGGTAAACTCAGGCGCGGCCTCGTTCAATGCGGTAAACCCGGCGGACTTCAATAGCAATTGGTCAATGGCCTTGGCCTGTCCGGCGTAAAGACAAAAGATAAGAGCTATAAGAATAATGGTGAGAGTTTTCATGTCAGACCTCATTATAATGGGTCGGCGGCGTAAAGCCGCCGACCCGGATGACCCGCCGAACGTTAAAACAGATACGTTACACCGGCGTTCGTCTTAAACCTCTCGCCGGTCTGCGCGCCGTAGAGGTTATGGTACACGGCTTGGCTGTAGGCCGCCTCAACCACCCAGTTTTGGCCAAGTACGAGTTGTATTCCGGGCGACAGATAGGCCGTGTGGCCGCCGGAGTTCTTATCTTCAACGCCCTCGTTCGTTTCACGCTGGCGCAGTTCCCCATTTATGCTCATGGCGAGAAATAGCTGTGCATTGGCCGGGGCCACAACGTAGGGATATACCCTGTACTTCGCGCCAATGTCATAGTTTAAGATGTTGCCGTAGTTGTGTTCGACTTCGCCGCTCCTTCCGTCGCCCGTAACGCTTCCAAGGAGGTTGGCCAGTAGCGTGAGCCTTTGTACCGCGTGAGAGGCGGAGAGGCC
>JACRCE010000018.1 GCA_016213015.1 Deltaproteobacteria bacterium
GATAAGAGCCGCCTGCTTTATCTCCTTTGCCCCGTATTTTACAACCTTGCCCATATCTCCTCCGCTAGTTTTCTAAAGATATTAGCAGTTAAGATTAAATCTGTAAAGCGCCTTGAGCGAGGGGCTGAGGATGAAGGGTTTTGTCCTAAAAAGTATCATTATGATACTTTTTCTTGACAGTAAGGAACGGCGAAGGTATCATATACATAATGGAAGCTCTGATTAATTCGCCGACCCGTCATTCTCGCGCAGCGTAGAATCTCGTCTTCAAGGAAATCAACAACTTAGAGATTGCCGCGCCGCGAAAGCGCGGCTCGCAATGACAAAATAAGAATTAATCAGAGGTTCCATAATATATATGATACCGCGTTCACGCACAAGGATTTCGTCCGCATGTCTATCCCGCGTTACAACCTTGGCGAACTCAAGAGGCTTATTGAGAATGCCAAAACCAGACATATCACCAGATCAAGCGTCCTCGACGCAGGGAAAATCGGTTATTCAGATACGGAAATAATCAATGAGGTACTATCCTTAAAGCAAAACGAATTTTACAAATCAATGAAGGCCGAGTTGAAGCCGGGACTCTGGCAGGATGTCTACAAACCAACAAGGAATGGACTCAAGCTATACATAAAGCTCCAAAAATCCTTTGACGGTAAAGGCGTCATAATAAGCTTCAAAAAGGCGGAGTAAACGCTATACGCCGTATTCCAAATGACAAATATTGAAGGGGTGCACCAAGGCTATAAATCGGCGGCGGCCTGACGCGAGGTATAATATGTTGAAGCATGGAGATACCTGTCCGGTCTGCGGGCAAGGGCCGGTAGAGGAGAAGGTTGTCAATGAGCCATTCAAATACAAAGGCCGCGAATACGTCATACCGGACTACCATATCTTCGCGTGCGGCGTCTGCAAAGAGGAGTTGGTAAGCCATGAAAGTCTCAAAACGTCCGAAAAGACCTTGACCGACTTCAGGCGAAAGATTGATGGGTTGCTTACCTCCGACGAGATAAAGGCTATCCGTAAAAGGCTTGGCAAGACCCAGAAAAAACTGGCCGAGATGCTTGACGTCGGCGAAAAGACGTTTGCGCGTTATGAAAACGGTCAGGTAACTCAGAGCAAAATCATGGACTTGTTCCTCCGCGGGCTGGAGGTGTATCCCGATCTTCTTGATAGTATAAAATTCGGAAAACAAGCTGGGAACGACTACGAATACGAGACGGTTGACGCGCAGTTCATGCCGGCCATAAAACGCTCCAACGATGAGATTCAATATCAGATCGAGAAGGATGAGCAAGCGGATAGCGTCCATAAAGACGACGCCTGTGCCGCTATCGCCGCCTGACAGGAGGGTTATTCGATTGAAGATACAGCCTAAACACGCCCTGAAAGAGTTTCAGATGTCGCTTGAGAGGTTTCGTCTCGTTGATCTCGCCTTCGCCATCAACGTTGGCTTCAAAAAGAAGCATGAGCTCGTTGAGATACGCCCGCAGATAGCGGTTGCCCATAAGTACGACGACAAAAAAAAGGCATTGGACATACGCATCAAGGTCACGCTATCCAATGGCAACACGCCGTTCACCTTCATGGTGACTGGCGAAGGCAGGTTCGTATTCAAGGCCGCCCCGGATAAACAGACCATTGCAAACGTCGCAAATATAAACGGTCCGGCCATCGTCTTTCCTTACGTAAGGGAAACGATAGCCGACATGACAAGAAGGGCGGGCTTTCAGCCGCTGCATCTTCAGCCGATTAATTTTGTGCGGCTTGCGGCAAAGAAGAAACAAACCGCGGCATCGCCTTAGGGAAGGTCTGATTAATTCGCTAACCCGTCATAAACCGTCATTCTCGCTCCGCGAAGCAATCTCGTCTTCAAGGAAATCAACAACTTAGAGATTGCCGCGCCGCGAAAGCGCGGCTCGCAATGACAAAATAGGAATAAATCGGAGCTTCCTTAGAAAAAATAAAAAATCAAGATAGCCAATGAAGGTTTTAATGGTTGGAGCAATCGATAAGGAGAACAATCATGGGCATACCGGTTACCATCATCCTTCAAGACGCGCCGTACGGAAACGAAAAGGTCTGGAACGCGTTGAGGCTCTCTCAGGCGCTCGTCTCCATCGGCACGGGCGTGAGGATATTCCTTTACGGCGACTCTGTCGTTGCCGCAAAGACAGGACAAACGCCGCCAAAGGGCTATTACAACATAGGCGAGATGATGAAGGCGCTCGTGGAAAAAGGCGTTGAGGTGCGCTCATGCCTCACCTGCACGAGCGCAAGGGGGCTTGTGCAGGCCGACTTCATCGAGGGCGTCGAGATCGGCAAGACCCTTGACGTGGCGCGTTGGGTGGCGGAAGGCGGACAGGTGATGACGTTTTGACCGTGGAACGATTCTTTAACCCCGCCTGCGCCCGAGCCACGGGTCGCTCGTTACGGCAATCGCGTCGAGCAGCCTCTGGTGCAGCGCCCGTCTGTTTGCGATGTCGTCCACGACCGCCTTTTTAACCGCGCCTAATCCGACGCGCTTCAACCATTTGAAGGTGCGCTCGCCGTAGTGCGCCTCCTCCCTGTAAAGTTGCAGGAAGGCGCCTGCTACCTCCATGACCTCCTTGTCGGTCTTTACGGTGCATAGCTTCTCTCCGGCCTTAAGCTCTATGCCCGCGCAACCCCCGACGTAAATCTCATAGCCTCCGGCCACGCCGACTACGCCCACGTCTTTTATGCTCGCCTCAGCGCAGTTACGCGGACACCCGCTCACGCTCATCTTGATCTTGGCCGGGGCCTGAAGGCCGGCAAACGCCTTTTCCATGTCAATGCCGAGGGTCATGGAATCCTGTGTGCCGTACCTGCAATGCAAGGAGCCGACGCATGTCTTTACGGTACGCAAGGCCTTGGCGTATGCGTAACCGGAGGGCATGCCTATCTCCTTCCATATCATGGGCAGGTCTTCCCTCTTTATGCCGATGAGGTCTATCCTTTGCCCGCCGGTCAACTTGACGACCGCGGCGTTGTACTTTATGGCCGCCTCGGCTATGCGCTTCAACTCCTCCGGCGTGGTTACCCCGCCGTACATGCGCGGAACCACGCTGAATGTGTCGTCCTTTTGAATGTTGGCGTGGGCGCGTTCATTGACCAGCCTCGACGTCCTGTCGTCAATTGCCTCCTTAGGCCATACCATAGAAACATAGTAATTTATCGCCGGACGGCAGGTATCACACCCGACCGTCTTCCATCCGAGCGTCTCCATAACGTCCATGACCGAGGTCAGCTTCTTCTCCTTTATATTCTTGATGATGTCGTCCCGCGTGTATTTGGTGCAGTCGCAGATGCCGACGCCGCTTACCCCGGCCTGAAAGCTGGATCCAAGCGTGGCCTCAAGGATGCGGTCAACGAGAGAGGCGCATCCGCCGCATGAGCCTGACGCCTTTGTCTCGCGCCTGACGTCCTCCCGCGTAAACAGCCCCTTTTTCTCTATGGCCTCGACTATCATGCCCTTGGTTATGCCGTTACAGCCGCATACTATGGCCTCCATGGGCATGGCGTCTATCGTAGCCGCTGCGTCCTCATGCGATAAGGGCGCGCCAAGAAGGAGCGTATGCCTCTTGTGCCCTACGTCCTTGCC
>JACRCE010000100.1 GCA_016213015.1 Deltaproteobacteria bacterium
AACGTCAAAACCGTCCTTGAGACTCTCAACGTCGACTATTACGGCGTTGGGTCTCGTGGCCATGGCAAGGTCGACCCCGCCGACCGCTGAAAGCGCATGATGAATAATAATCCCGTCCGTCTCGAGCATGCTGCTCACGCTCTCCTTTGTCTGAGCGTCGTCGCTCATTATAAGAACGCTCACTGGGTAGCGCTTCTTCTTGCTTTCATTGGCGATATTCCTCAGCTTGTCCATAAGGGCCGGCTGGTCTAACGGTTTTATTAGATAATCGGTCGCGCCGAGTGTAAAGGCCAGTTCCGTATTGTCAATCACCGAATGGATGATGACGGGTATGTCCTTGGTCTCCGGGTCGGCCTTGAGCGTCTGCAAGACCTCCCAACCGTCCTTCTTGGGAAGCATCACGTCAAGGGTTATGACAAACGGCTTCAATGCCTTTGCCTTTTCAACGGCCTCTACCCCGTCGAATGCGTGCGCCACGCGGTAACCGGCCTTTGACAGATATATGGTCAACAGCTCTACCGTAGGCAGGTCGTCCTCCACAACAAGCACCAGCGCGCCGTTTTCCGTCATGGCCGGAAAAGGAAAGAGCGACGGCTTGACGCTTTCCGGCAAGGCAGGCTCCTCGGTCGTAACGTACGGCAGGTAGACCGAAAAATGCGCGCCGCCGCCGTCGTTGTCCTCCACCTCTATCTGGCCGCCGTGTATCTCTATGAGCTTCCTCGTAAGGGATAGCCCAAGCCCGGTGCCCTCGGTGTGTTTGGACGGATCAAGCTGCTCGAACTCTTCGAATATCCGCTCCCTGTCCTCCGGCTTTATTCCGGGACCCGTATCCCACATGCAAAGCTTCAGGAGTTCTTGACCCTTCGGCGCCCACAGGAGAGAGCCGTTATTTACGAATTTCTCGACGGTAATGCCCACGCGCCCTTTTTCAGGCGTGAACTTTATGGCGTTGGACAGGAGGTTATAGAGCACCTGCTTGAACTTGACCTTGTCCGCGACGAAATCCGTTACGTCGTCCGCGCAGGTGTTTTCGAGTTGTATCAGCTTCCGTTCGGCAAGCGGCTTTACGACCATCGCCACCTCTTCGATGGTATCGCGCAAGCCGAACTTGGAGTATGACAGGTTGGCCTTGCCCGCCTCTATCTTGGCCAGATCAAGGACGTTGTTGACAAGATGCAAAAGATGCTTGCCTGAGGTGAGCACCGTGTTCATGAACTTGGTCTGCTTCTCGTTCAACTCCCCGAAGCTCTTCTCAAGCATTATCTCGGAAAAACCGGTGATGGCATGAAGCGGCGTTCTCAACTCATGCGAGGCGTTGGCAATGAACCTGCCCTTCAACTCGTTGGCGTTCTTCAGATCCCTGTTCGCCCGCTCAAGCTCCCTTGTCCTTTCTATAACCTTGTTCTCGAGGTTCCTGTTAAGCTCCTCAAGCTCTCCTTGCAGACGTTTCTCAAGGGTTATATCCTTGCTGATGCCTATGGTGCCTATGGCCGCGCCGTTTTTATCCTTCAACTGCGATATGGTAAGGCTTATCTCGACGACGGTTCCGTCCTTCCTCTTCAATGCGGCCTCGTGATTCAACACGACCCCTTTTTCCCTGAGTTCGCGCATTATATGCGCGCGCATCTCCCTGTCAACGTAGAAATCGCCCACGTTCATGCCGATGACCTCGGACTGGGCATAGCCGAGTATCCTCTCCCCTCCCCTTGAAAACCTTACTATCCCGCCGTCCGTATCAGCCACTATCATCATGTCCTGAGAGTCGTCAAATACCGTCTGGAGATTGGCAAGCGACTCCTCGAGGCGCGCAAGTATCTTGAACTTGTCGATGGCATGGGCCGCCTGAACAGAGAAAAGTTTGATGAGCCACTTGTGCCTGTCGGTAAACTCCCTGGGCTTGAAGTCGTTGAGGTAGAGTATCCCGATGACATCGCCGTTTATCCACAGAGGCGAGGCGAGAAGGGATTTGATCCCCTCCGCCGGTATGATCGTGTCCTTGAAAAGCGGGTCGATGTCTATGTTATTGAAGGCGACAGGCTCTCTTTGGCTGAGAACGAATGAACTAAGGCCGTACTTCCTCGGTGTCCAGCTCGACGCCTCGCTAAAGGCGGGGCTCAGGCCCCTCGCTGTCTTCATGGCCATGACGCCGGCTTCCGTAAGCGCAATGGAGCCGGCCGGGCTCTCGGTAAGTTGCATGGCGCTGTCAAGCACCGAGTCGAGCACGTGTTGCAGGTCTTTTGATCTGGTAAGCTGTATGCCTGTCTGGTAGAGTACGCTGAAGTCGTTCCTTGACTTTTTCTGGCTGGTCTCGATGCCGAGCAAAAGACGCGCCGCGTTGCCCTCGATCACCTCGGCAGAGGCGCATCCGGCGTGTTCTTTTATTTGCGCGCTCACGGAAGGAACACCGGTCGCGTTTATGATTATATCCGGCCTGCATTCGCACAGCCCGGCAAAGTCGTTGAGTATCCTGACCTTCAGCTCTCTTGCGAGCTCAAGACCGGGTGCGTCCTTGTTTTTGTCGGCTATGCCGACGACCTCTATGTTCTCGCAGGTGTTGAAAAGCTCCAGGAGAGCTGAGCCGCCCCTGCCCGCGCCGACGATGATTATCCTCATCTGTTGAGGGCCTCCTGTTGGAGAAAGTTGAAAAGAAGGTTGAAAAGACGGTTAACGACAGTTAAAGGTTAACCCTGAACCTCCGCTAACCATGACGCATGAACCGTCATTGACTAAGTTATTCTATAACACGCGCCATGTCAAGAGAGAAGGTTGGGAAGAAGGTTGTAAGGCGGTTGAAAAGAAGGTTAAAGGTTAAGCATGAACCGTCTTTAACCCTGAACCGCCTTTTAACCCTGAACCGTCTCTCAACCCTGAACCTTCGTCAACCCGGATAAAGATTCCTTACAAAAGTAATATCCGACTCGACCATTTCAATGAACCTTGCGACTATCAACGGGTCCCATTGGCCGCTGTCTTTTTCATTTTTTATTATCCTCACGGCCTCGTCAACCGTATATCCGTCCCGATAGGGCCTTATCGAGACCATCGCGTCGAATGCGTCGGCAACGCTCACGATGCGTCCGACGAGCGGGATGGCCTCGCCCTTCAACCCGTCGGGAAAGCCGCCTCCGTCCCAGCGTTCATGATGGTGCTTTATTACAGGCAGGATATTTTTGAGCGATGAGAGCGTTCTGCATATCTCAAAGCCCGTAACCGGATGAGCGCGAATAAGGTTGACCTCGCCAAGGGAGAGCTTTGCTTTTTTATGGAGTATCTCCTCGTGCACGGCGATCTTGCCTATGTCGTGGAGTATGCCGCCCTTTCTAACGCATAATATCTCCTTCTCGGCAAGGCCGAGCATGGAGGCCACCTCGGACGACAGGGCGCTCACGCGCTCCGAATGTCCGCGCGTGTACTTGTCCTTTGCCTCCACGGTCATGGCAAGCGTGAATATGATGTCCTCGGCGCATTCAAGCTCGTCTTGCAGCCGCCTGAGCTTCAGCAGAGACCGTATCTTGGCGAGCATCTCCCTTGAGTTGAAGGGCTTGCTGAAGAAATCGTCGGCCCCGGCCTCAAGCCCGGCCAGTTTATCCTCAAGCTGGGAAAGCCCGGTAACAAGCACGACCGGGAAGAACTTCTTGCCGAAGGACTCCTTGAGCCTCCTGCACAACTCGTACCCGCTCATACCCGGCATCATCACGTCAAGCACGGCGAGGTCGGGGGCAAGCTCCTTGACCCGGTTCAAGACCTCGAACTGGCTCTTGGATGCGATGACGCGAAAGCCCTCCTTTTCCAGTATCGCGGTCATAAGCTCGAGGTTGGCGTCGAAATCGTCCACCACAAGTATGCGCGCGCGTTCCTCGCGAAAGCACGGACCGTCCGGCGTTATGTAGAATTCATTTGGCATAGGCGCTTGTTGCTCTGGCAATATGAGTTGCAACCTGCCCCCGAATGTATCTATCGGGGGTCAGCCCGTCTGCTTATTCCCAATCAAAGTTCTTTGACCTACCTTTCTTTCAAAAAAGGTAGGTTACAGTATCGGCAGAGTTAATATGAAAATTATAACAACCATAACATGCAAAATCAATATAGATTTTGTTACTTGTTTTTCGTGTAAAGACAGGATGCTTGCCACAGGCGGTGATGGCAAAAGCAATCGTACTACAGGCCGCGCATCATGCATGTACGATTGCATGAAACGCTTTCAGAGGCGCTCTAAAAAGGCGTGTCGATAAGAGCAATAGACCCAATCAGGCGGATCGAACGGCGATGGTGTGTTTAGAGGTTATAGACAATCAGGCACGCCTCACTGCAGCTCGTCCTAGTTCCTGCATATCATCTCGAACCTTTTTGCGCGCAACATGCGTCCGAAGTTCAATGCAAAGGTCTGGAGGTGTCTGCGGTTGCCCGGCCGGAGCATCCTCTTTGATATGGACGGAATGGAATAGAAACGCTTGTAAGCGTAGATAAGCCCATCGAGCATCTCCTCGCTGCTCAGACGCGGGTGCTTGAATACTACGTGGTTCGCGTCGTACTTGTCCCATTCGGTGTGCAGGAGCCTCCCAGCGGTCTTCATCTCGTCGAACAGCACGGTTCCGGGCAAAGGGGTAAGGATGTAAAAGTTGGCGGCGTCGAGCCTTGCGTCAACGGCGAAGTCAACGGTATTCTTGAAAACGGTTGCATCATCCCCGTCAAGCCCGAATATGAACGAGCCGAAGATGTTTATTCCCGCGTCCTGAATCTTCCTGAAGTTGACCTTGTAGTCCTTTGCCTTGTTGAAGGACTTTCCCATTGCCGCGAGGTTTTTCTCGGATATGCTCTCTATGCCGATGAATATCCACTGGCAACCGCTCTGAGCGGCGAGCCTTAACAACTCAGGGTCGTTGGCGATGAGACTATCGCCCTGACACGACCACTTCTTCTTAAGAGGTATCATCTCCTTGAACAGTTTTTTCGCGTAGACCTTATTTCCATAAAGGTTGTCATCCGCGAAAAAGACCATCCTGTCGAGGGTTTTAAGCTCCTCGATGATCTCAGGTATGGGTCTGTATCTGAAAGACTTACCCCAGAAGGTCGTAACCGAGCAGTAGTGGCATCCGTGAGGACAGCCGCGCGAGGCCATGAGCAGGCTTGATGAAAAATACCTGTCCCTCTTGAGGAGATCGAGCCTCGGCCTCGGCAGACCGACAAGGTTATGCCTGCCCGTGCTCCTGTAGACCTTTTGAAGGGAACCGGCAACCCAGTCGTCAAGGAGCTTTCCCCACGTATCCTCGGCCTCGCCGATGACGATCTAGTCCGCGTGCAGGACGCCTTCATCCGGCAACATCGAAACATGGATGCCGCCGAGCACGACGGGAACGCCTCTTTTCCTGAACTCCGCCGATATTTCATAAGCGCGCGGGGCAAGCGCGGTCATGGTGGTTATGCCCACGAGATCGGTCTTTATCCCGAAGTCTATGTCCTCTATGTTCTCGTCGATGATATTTACGTCGAAACGCGAATCGGTAAGCCCGGCCAGCGTCGGCATACTGAGTTGCGGTATCGGGTATTTGCCCTTTTTTCTATTTCCGGCGCGGTTTTTTTTGTGCGCCGGATAGATGAGGGTAATAATAGGTTTCATTGAAGGAGCCTTAAGCCTCCGATTGTTTTTTTTCATTGAGGAGTCCGCCCTGCTCCCTCACCCTACCCTCTCCCCCTTGGGGAGAGGGTGAAAAGGTTATGCCCATTTCCTTTTCATCTGCCGACGTTGAAGACGCCCATGTTGCGGAATTTTTCGTACCGGCCCGCCACAAGGTCTTCAATCGTAAGGGCGCTTAGTTCCTTGAGCGCACCCACAAGGGCGCCCTTGAGATTCTTGCACGCGGCATCAGGCTCCCTGTGCGCGCCGCCGACCGGCTCTTTTACGATCCTGTCTATTACGCGGAGTCTCAAAAGCTCCTCGGCGTCTATCCGCAAGGCCCTTGCGGCAAGCTCGGCCTTATGAGAGTCCTTCCATAATATAGCGGCGCAACCCTCCGGGGATATAACCGAGTAGGTCGAGAACTCCATCATCAAGACCCTGTCCGCCACCCCGATGGCAAGCGCGCCGCCTGAGCCGCCCTCGCCTATTACCGTGGCGATTATCGGAACCTTGAGCGTTGACATCCTCTGTAGATTTACGGCTATCGCCTCGGATTGACCCCTCTCCTCGGCTCCGATGCCGGGATACGCTCCCGGAGTATCTATGAAGGTGAAGACCGGCCTTTTGAAACGCTCGGCAAGCTCGAAAAGCCTCAATGCCTTTCTGTACCCCTCCGGATTAGGCATCCCGAAGTTCCTATGTACCTTCTCCTTGGTGTTCCTGCCCTTTTGATGCCCGATGACCACTACCGGAAGGCCGTCGAGTCTTGCGAGGCCGCCCACGATGGCCGGGTCGTCCTTGAAGCACCTGTCGCCGTGAAGCTCCGTAAAGTCTTCAAAGACGTTTGCGAAATAATCGAGCGAGTACGGCCTGTCCTGATGCCTTGCCACCTGAGTAACCTGCGTCGGCGTGAGCTTGGAGTAAAGCTCCTTGAGCATCTGCTTGGCCTTCTTTTCCAGTTTGTGCGCCTCTTCCACGGACTTGGGCGAGGCGCCTGCCTCAAAGCCGGCGATCGCACCCAGCTTTCTTTCAAGCTCCTCCACCTGCTTTTCAAAGTCCAGCCAATGTCTCACGCCCATAAAAAACCTCCATCCGTTATCGGTTATCCGTTATCGGTGAAGGTGAAAGAATAATTATCCTTAAACCGATAACCGTCAACTGATAACCTGATTAGCGCGGCGCGAACAGCCGCCTCATTATCACGGTAACCTTGTCTTTTTGCGTAAAGAGCGGAGCGCCTGGCGCGAGGGCAAGCAATATGCTGTTTTCCTTCAATGGCGGTATCGTGGTCTGCCCCGTTTTTTGAGGGTCATAGAGCTTTTCCCTGTGTATGATCTCGGTCCGAGCTGTAAGCGCCCTTGTGCACCGTTCGTAATGCTCCCTGAAACCGTGCTTGAACCACGGGTCCTCTATGTTAAGCGTAACTTCCTTGTAGAGCAGTTCGGCTCCGTGCTCCTCGGTCTTGACGATACGATTGACGTCGCCGTCGAAATCAATGAACTCTTTGATTATAGTCGTCATACTCGGCCTCCTTTGCCATCCCCCTCACCCTGCCCTCTCCCGCAAGGGGAGAGGGGGAAATGGAATTGGTCATTGAACCCTTGTGTCCGACACAAAGTTGAAATTCCTTATCTTCATAAGCGCGTCCTCATCGGCGTTTATCCTCAACTCATCCCCCGCGCTGATGATGACCTCTCCGTCATCGCTCATAAGATGCAGTATCACCGGATGGGTACCCGGGTTCGCTTTCAATGCGTCTTTGAGCGCGCTCAGTCCGTTTTCGCCGAGAGCGCCGGCGTTTGCCGTGATGTGCGCGCTTTTAACCGCGACCTTCCTCGGCGCATTCTTTGCCTCGTCGAGCGGGACTATCGAATTTGCCGTGAGCTTGACCTCTCCGTTGTCCCTCTTGTCGAGTCTGCCGGATATTATGAACGGGGCGTCGGTTGAAAGTTTATCCCTCACCTTGGCGTACATGTCCGCGAACAGCGTAACCTCGACCCCGCCCGTCATGTCCTCTATGCGGACAAAGGCCATCCTGTCGCCCTTTTTTGTGGTTATCTCCTTTACCAAGCCCGCTGCGCCTCCGATGACCACCTCGGATTCGTCGTTCAATTCAGGCAGGGCGTCGATCGTGCAGCTCGTGAGAGATGCAAGGCGGTCTTTATACGGGGCAAGCGGATGGGACGACAGATAAAAACCGAGCGTCTCCTTTTCAAAGGCGAGGTTTTCCTTGTCCTCGACGGCGGTGCGTGCCGCCTTTAACCGCGCCGAAACAACCGGCGCCGTTAAAGCAGAGGCGTTATCGCCCATCATGTCGAATATGGATTTCTGGCCGTTATTCCTATCCCGCTGGAGCGAGAGCGCGGCATCCATGTCCCGCTCAACCGAGTTCAGGAGTTCACCCCTGCGCGTTCCTGTAAAATCGAAAGCCCCGCATTTTATAAGGGCCTCTATCACCTTCTTGTTGGCCTTCCTTGAATCGACCCTGCTCAGGAAATCAACGAGCGACGTAAACGGCGCGCTTCTCCTGACCTCCAGTATCTCCTCTATGGCCGCGCTCCCGACGTTCTTTATCGCGCCAAGCCCGTAACGAATCCTGTTGTCCATAACCGTAAACTCCATGAGGCTTTCGTTTACGTCCGGCGGGTCTACCTGTATATTCATATCCCGGCACTCGTTCACGTACCTCGCAACCTTATCGGTATCTCCCATATCCGAACCGAGAAGCGCCGCCATGAACTCGACCGGGTAGTAGACCTTGAGCCACGCGGTCTGATAGGCGATGAGCGCGTAGACCGCGCTGTGGCTCTTGTTGAAGCCGTAACCGGCGAATTTTACGATGAGATCGAATATCTTTTCAGCGAGCTTTGCAGGGACGTTCTTCTTCTTGGCTCCGTCAAGGAAGCGCGTCCGCTGAGCGAGCATGACCTCCGGCAGTTTCTTGCCCATTGCCTTTCTGAGGCCGTCGGCCTCGCCGGGCGTAAAACCGGCCAGCACGCGGGCGATCTCCATGACCTGCTCCTGATAGACCATGACGCCGTAGGTGTTTTCCAGTATGCCCTTCAATTCCGGCAGTTCATATTGCACGGGAACGCGCTTATGCTTCCTGTTTATGAAGTCCTCTACCATGCCGCTCTGAAGAGGGCCGGGCCTATAGAGCGCGATTGCCGCGGTTATCTCCTCGAAGTTTTCAGGTTTTAACTTCCTGACCATCTCCTTTATGCCGGAGCTCTCAAGCTGGAATACGCCGTTGGTGTCGCCTGAGGCTATGAGGCCGTAGGGTTTGGGATCTTCAAGAGGGAGGTTGTCTATGTCAATGGTCTTGCCGCGCGATTGACACGCGAGGAAGATTGCCTTGTCAATGACGGTTAAGGTCTTCAAACCAAGAAAGTCGAACTTCACGAGTCCGATCTTTTCAACGTCCTTCATAGCGTACTGCGTCGTTATCACGTCGTCTTTCTTGGTGCCCTTGTACAGAGGAAGATACTCGACGAGCGGCTTATTGGATATGACCACCCCGGCGGCGTGAGTCGAGGCATGACGAGGAAGCCCCTCAAGCGCCTGAGCCGCGGCGATCAGCGCGGCTACCTTGGCGTCGTCTTCAACGAGTTTTTTAAGCCTCGGCTCCTTTTCAATGGCCGACTCGATCGTTATGTCAAGCTCGTTGGGCACGAGCTTGGCGATCCTGTCAACGTCGCCGTAAGGCATGTCGAGGGCGCGTCCCACGTCCCGTATCACGGCCTTTGCCTTCATCTGGCCGAAGGTGATTATCTGGGTTACGTTGTCTTTGCCGTATTTGTCGGTAACGTACTTTATCACCTCGTCCCGTCTTTCAAAGCAGAAGTCTATGTCTATATCGGGCAGGCTTATGCGGTCCGGGTTCAGGAAACGCTCGAACAGGAGATTATGCTTTATGGGGTCGAGGTTGGTGATGCCGAGGCAGTACGCCACGAGACTTCCGGCGGCCGAACCCCTGCCCGGCCCGACCGGTATGCCCTGTCCCCTCGCGTGTCTTATGAAGTCCTCTACTATGAGGAAATACCCGGGAAAGCCCATGCGCTTGATGACGTTCAATTCCTTCAACAGCCGGTCATAGTAATGGAGCTTTTCCGCGTCGCCGTGTCCGACGAGCCGCCTTTCAAGCCCTGCCTTGGCCTTGACCTCTATCGTGCTGTCGAGCGTTTGCCCATCCGGCACTGGAAACTCCGGCAAGTGGTGCTCTCCGAGCTTGAACTCGAAGTTGCACCTCTCGGCTATCTCGATGGTGTTGACAATGGCCTCTGGCACGTCGGCAAAGGCCAGTATCATCTCATCCGGGGATTTGACGTAGAGCTGGTCCGTTGAAAACCTCATGCGGTTTGTCGCGCTTACGGTCGTGCCGGTCTGGATGCAAAGGAGTATGTCGTGCACCTTCGCGTCGCCCTTGTCGAGATAGTGGCAGTCGTTCGTGGCAACCAGCGGCAGGGATAGCTTGCGGGCAATCTCCATAAGGCCGGCGTTGACCTTTTCCTGCTCCTCAAGGCCGTTCTTTTGAAGCTCAAGGAAAAAGCGCCTGTCTTTGAATACGTCCTTGTACCACGAGGCAACGGAGATGGCCGCTTCCATCCTGCCCATGCCGATATTGTGCGCCGCCTCGCCGTGCAAACAGGCGCTCATGGCGATAAGCCCCTCGTTGAATTCGACGAGCAGTTCCTTGTCTATCCTCGGCCTGTAGTAAAAGCCTTCTATATAAGCCTTTGACAGGAGCTTACAGAGGTTATGATACCCTTTTGCGTTCTTTACGAGGAGCACGAGATGATAGGCCGCCTCGGACGCGCCCTTGGCCTGTGTTGATTTGTCATGGCGGCTTCCCGGTGCCACGTAGACCTCGCAGCCGATGATGGGCTTGACGCCGTGCTCCATCGCCTTCTGATAGAACTCTACCGCGCCGAAGATGTTGCCGTGATCCGTAACCGCGACGGCCGGCATCTTGAAGTCGCGCGCGCGCTTTATCAGCGCGTCGTGGCGTATCGCGCCGTCAAGCAGGCTGTACTGACTATGCAGATGAAGGTGTACGAATCTGGAATGACGCATCAAGACAGATTATCACACTTTGGGGGGTGAAAGGTAGTGGAAAAGACCGTGAACCAGCTAAGCGCCCCTGATCAGGGGCGCTTAGCTGGTTACGGACACGGTCAACGTCAGTTACGCTCTTTTGCGATTCGATGCCTTACCAGCTGTATCCAACGCCCGCGTTAGCGGTAGCGCGGGAAGTTCCTATCCCATAACCGGCGCCAACGCCGACCTGGACATCCTTAAAGAGATTAACCTTGATGCCGGCCGCCACGGCGCTCTCTCCCTCGTAGTAGCCGTAACCGGCCCCAAGCGAAAACTTCTTATCAGACGCGGGAGCGGGGATTGCCGCTAAGGCCGACACGGAGGCAATGCCTGAATAAAGGTCCTGCCGCAAGTTTTTTATCTGGCGGTAGTTCACCGCGTCAAAATCGTTGACGCCATCCGCCACGCCTGTAACTCTCGCGGGAGCGCCGGTCTCGGCGTTGCTGAAGGTGGCGCCATTATCGTTCAAGACCAGGCTTGTGGACCGCGTTCCGCCGGAAAGCGCCGTTTGACTTTCCGTAACGACCACGCCGTGCGTGTTGCCAATCCCGTTGGTCATGGTCAAGGAGGTAGTAGCCTCGCCGGTGGTGCCGTTGGTGATAGTGATAGCGCCGTTACCGTTGACGGCCGCGTATGTGCCGACCTCATTCTTGTTCATAATTACCATATTGCTCGATGTCGTGGTTCCACCGGGCAACACGCTGCCTCCCCCGGTCACGGTGGTGGTGGCCGCGGTGCTTGAAACATAGTTCAGCGTGCCGTTGATGTACATGTTGCCGTCCACGTATGTATTGCCGTTGATCTTGGCGCTGTAGGTTACGCCGTTCAAGATGTTGCCTATAGTGGTATTCGGCGCGATGGTTTGCGGCGAGTTATAGGTAGTCACTGCGCCGGCGGAGCCGGAAGGCGTCCCAGTGCCGTTGCTGTAAAGCGCGCCGCTAGCGCTTATAACGGCGGTTGTTGCATTGGCCGAGAAGCTGCCGCCGCCGGTAACGCCAAGGCTTGCGGCATTGTTGGCCGCCGACAATGTGCTGTTGCCGCCGTAGGCGATTACCGTGGAACTCGCATTCGTGTTGCCGATGGCGTTGGCGCTTGCAAAGGCCGCATTCGTGCCGATGTTGTTGGCGGTCGCATAACTACCGCTCACCCCGATATTATTAGTCGCGCTGTTCAGAGAGGTTGTGTTCGCGGAATTACCGATAGTAACGGCGGCGTTGCTGGCGCCTGTATTGATGTTGGTTGCGCTGTTTACGCCGGAATTTATATTGGTCGTGCCGGCGATATTGTTGGCGCCGCCCGCCATGCCTATGTTGGTGGTTGCAACCGCTCCGGTAGCTATGTTGGTCGTTGCGCCGCCGGTAGCATTGATGTTGGTCGTGCCGAGGAGGGTGTTGGTTGAGCCTGCGCTGCCGATGTTGGTGTTGCCTCCGCCGGAGGCATTGACGTTGGTCGTGCCCAACACCGTGTTGGTGGCATTTGCGTTGCCGATATTGGTTACGCTAGCGGCCGCGCCCGTGCCGATATTGGTGGTTCCGGCAACCCCCGCGTTGATGTTGGTCGCGCCGGCGGCATTGCCGATATTTGTTGCCGCCGTGCCGGTCGTGTTGACGTTGGTTGTGCCGGTGATGGTGTTGGCAGCGCCTACAATGTCAACATTGCCCGTGGTATTGCCGATTGAGGTGCTCGCCGTGCCGGTCGTGTTGACGTTGGTTGTGCCGGTCACAGTGGTCGCGCCCACGATACCCACCGTGCCCGTGCCGACGGTCAGTTCGGCGGCGCCGCCGCCCGCGTTGATGGCGGTCGTGGCGCTGTTGATGTCGGTAGTGTTGCTGCTGTTGCCTATCGTAACGGCGCCGCTGTTGGTGCCTGTGCCGATGTTGGTTATCGCCGCGCCGCTGGCGTTGATGTTTGCAGCTCCTGTCACATCCAGCGCATCGGCGATGGTCACATTCCCTGTTGAATTGGAGATAGCGCCCTGAACATCGAGTGTGCTGCTCAAGGTGGTTGCGCCCGTAACCCCAAGCGTGCCGCCTACCGTCGCGTTATTGGTGATGGCGGCGGAGTTTAGGGTTGCAAGCCCGCTTGTGCTCAGCGTGGTCGTGGCAATGTTCCCAGTGTTGGTAATCCCGTTCGTCGTGCT
>JACRCE010000101.1 GCA_016213015.1 Deltaproteobacteria bacterium
ACTTGCGAACGTCTACATGGTCAGAAGGCGCCTGTTGGGCGCGACGTAGCGGCCACGCGCCCGAACCCCGCCGCATGACGTGAAAGACGGCAGAAAACGAGCAGACCCGGCCGCTCCCGACGATAACCAACCCAATATTTTCCATCATCGAGCGGCACATAGACAGATACCTTGGCATTAACGTGAATAAATCAGAGCTTCCTATATAATATCCTAAGGAACCTCTGATTAATTCCTGTTTTGTTACGAATGCCGGCTATTGCAAATTCTTGTCATGCCCGAGGACTTTAATCGGGCATCCAGTATCTATTTGTTTTTAAAGGCGAAATACTGGATTCCCGCTTAAAGATTGCGGGAATGACAGATTGCGAATTTATGCTTATAACGACTGATACTGAAAAAATCAGAGCTTCCCTAAGAGATTGTTGCAAAACCCAATATTGACAAAGGCTGTTCAAAAAGCCTCAGATGCGAGGCGGCGAGGAGCGACGAATGAGACGCACTTTGTTGTGCGTCGCAGTGAGGAGCGACGAGACAACAAAGCAGATGCGGCTTTTTCAACAGCCTGCTTATGGAAAACTCCGGGATAGCAAAGGTCTTTACCGAGATAGCGGAACTGCTCGAAATAAAGGGCGATGACCCGTTCCGCATCCGTTCCTACAAGAATGCGGCAATGGTCGTGGAGGGTCTTACTCAAAGCCTGACATCCCTTTATGAACAAGGGGGGTTAAACGGCATTCCCGGCATCGGCTTAGGACTCAGGCAAAAGATAGTCGAGATGCTTGAGACGGGCGCATGCGCCTTCCATGACGAACTGCTGAAAGAACTCCCGGCCGGACTCCTTGACATCCTCAACGTCCGCGGGGTCGGCCCGAAAAAGGCCGCGCTTTTTTACAAGGAACTCGGCATAAGCACGATAGAGGCGCTTGAAAAGGCCGCAGCCGCCCACGCCCTTGCCGGGTTGAGCCACATAGGAAAGAAGACCGAGGAAAACATCTTGAAGGGCATCATGGAGCTTAAAACAATGACCGGCAGGGTTACGCTCCACTCCGCCATGCAGACCGCCGAAGCTATTATCAAGTACCTTAAAAAAACAACCAACGCCGGGGATGTCCAACCGGCCGGAAGCATCAGACGGTGGACAGAGTCCATCGGCGACATCGACATACTTGCAATATCAAGCGAGCACGAACGGATAATCGACGCATTCGTAAGATACCCGGAAGCCAAGGAGACCGTATCAAAGGGCGATACAAAGGCGGCGATTGCGTTGAAGAACGGCTTGCGCGTAGACATCCGCGTGCTCGACGCGGACTCTTACGGCTCTGCAATGCAGTATTTTACAGGCTCCAAGTCCCATAACGTGATAATAAGGGAGATGGCGAAGAAAAAAGGGCTGAAGATAAACGAGTACGGCGTGTTCGACGAAAAGACCGGGGAGCGTCTTGCCGGTCTCACGGAGGCTGACGTATACAAGCAGATCGGTCTGCCCTTGATATTACCTGAATACAGGGAGGGCAGAGGAGAGATAGAGGCCGCGCTTGCCGGAAATCTGCCGAAGCCGCTTGAGTTGTGCGACATCAGAGGAGACCTGCACTGCCACACCGATGAGAGCGATGGAGCGCACTCGCTCCGTGACATGGCGCAAGAGGCCATGCGTCTTGGTTACGAGTATATGGCTATAACGGACCACTCAAGGGCCATCGGCGTCGCTCACGGCCTCGACGCGAAAAGGGCGTTAAAACAGATGGATGAGATAGACGCCTTCAACGCCTCTCTTAAAAAGGCCGGCAAAAGGTTCGTTGTCCTGAAGTCCGCCGAGGTTGACATACGCGCCGACGGCACGCTTGACCACGAGGAGGCGGTGTTGGGCAGGCTCGACTGCGTGGTCGGGGCGATACACTCCGGCTGGAACATGACGATGGCCGAGATGACAGGCCGCATCATAAAGGGTCTGAACACCGGGCGCATAGACATACTGGCGCACCCGACCGGCAGGCTCATCGGCATCAGAAGCGCCTATCAGGTTGACATGAACGCGATAATGGAGACGGCAATAATGACAGGCGTCGCGCTTGAGCTTAACTCGTCCCCTGAGAGGCTCGACTTAAACGACGTGCACTGCCGGGCCGCTATGGAAAAGGGCATACCCGTGGCCATTTCAACGGACGCGCATTCGGCGTCCCAGTTGTCCAATATGACTTACGGCATACACACGGCAAGACGCGGCTGGCTTGAGAAAAAGAACGTACTGAACGCAAGACCGCTAAAGGAGCTTTTGACGTGGTTGAAGAAAAGAAGGTCTTGAAAGGCGCGTGGTGATATAATGTCATAAAGATGCGCCTGAATGAGGCCATGCAGACCAGACAACCATCATACATCAAGCTCTACGAAAACGGAGAGTTGAACTCAAGGATAGCCAAACTGAACGAGCGCATGTCCGAATGCACACTATGCCCGAGGAGATGCCGCGCAAGGAGGTTCGAGGGCGACAAAGGTGTTTGCAGCGCGGGACAACTGCCAATCGTCGCCTCAGCCCAGCCTCACTTCGGGGAAGAGCCTCCCCTTACCGGCTGGGCAGGGAGCGGCACAATCTTCATGTCCCATTGCAACATGCGCTGCGTATACTGCCAAAACGCGGACATAAGCCAAGGGAGCAAAGGCGACGAGGTTTCGCTGGACGAACTGTCAACGATGATGGTTATGCTCCAGCGCAAGGGCTGTCATAACGTAAACTTCGTAACCCCGACTCATCAAATCGCCCAGATAGTCGCGGCCCTGCCAAAGGCGATAGAAAACGGCCTGTCAGTCCCGCTCGTCTACAACTCCGGCGGTTACGAGGAGCCTGACGCCATACGCCTCTTGGACGGCATCTTCGACATATACATGCCTGATCTAAAGTACGGGGACGATGACGCGGCCTTCAATCTGTCTGCCGCAATCCACTACGTCAGGTTCTCCTTTGCCTCGGCCAAGGAGATGCACAGACAGGTGGGCGATCTCGTGGTGGATAAAAACGGCGTCGCCCTGAGTGGGCTTATCGTGCGTCATCTCATACTGCCCAACGGCCTTGCGGGCACCTCAGAGGTGATGAGATTCATAGCCCATGAACTGAGCGTCAATACCTACGTCAACATCATGGGACAGTACCGGCCTTGCCACAAGGCCGGACAACACCCGGCCATTGACAGGCGTATTACGCCTGAGGAGTACGACGAGGCCATAAGGATTGCAAAGGGATACGGACTCGTAACTACCGTGAACCGTGACCGTAAACCGTGACCGTAAAAGATTTCTTTGTACGATTCACGGTAGTTACGAGTCTACAAAAGGATCGCTGCCATGAATAAACTGCCTCAACTATTCGCGAACAACAGGAGATGGGCATCCTCCATCGAAAAGACCGATCCAGACTTTTTCAAGACCCTTGCGCGACAGCAGAAGCCGGACTACTTATGGATAGGCTGCTCTGACAGCAGGGTTCCGGCAAACGAGATCGTAGGGCTTATGCCCGGCGAACTGTTCGTGCACAGGAACGTGGCAAACCTCGTCGTTCACACGGACATGAACTGCCTGTCGGTCATTCAATACGCGGTCGAGGTCTTGAATGTAAAACACATAATGGTATGCGGCCATTACGGATGCGGCGGCATAATTGCGGCGACTGAGGACAAAACGCACGGCCTCATAGACAACTGGCTAAGACACATACGGGACGTCCGTTCAATCCATTTGGACGAGTTGAAGGGGCTGGGGGATAAACCAACGATGTTGAACCGCCTTTGCGAATTGAACGTCATCAGGCAGGTCTCCAACGTTTGTCAAACGACGATAGTTCAGGACGCATGGGCAAGAAAGCGCCCGCTTGCGGTGCACGGCTGGATATACGGCATAGAGGACGGGCTATTAAGAAACCTCGACGTTTGCGTCGCGGGAAGGAGAGACTTCAAGCGGGTGTTCGGGGGATAGACCGGCCTTATCCTCCCTTCTTCCTCTTTCCCCCCTCGATAGGCTCGACCTTCACCTTTACGATCCTGTTCAGCTCAACGTCAACGACCGTAAAGCGCATCTCCTTGAAGATTACGAACTCCCCTCCCCTCGGTATCCGCTGGAGTTTGGCAAGCATGAACCCGGCAAGGGTGTTGTACTCCTCGTCGCCCTCCTCCTCGATTACAAGCCCCGCGTCCTCAAGGTCTCCGATGGAGGCGGATGCGTCTATGAGCATGGCGCCGTCCTTCAACTTTTCAACAAGCCCGCCCTTGCCCGTGTCGTACTCATCCTCTATCTCTCCGACTATCTCCTCAAGCAGGTCTTCTATCGTTACAAGCCCGTCCACGTCGCCGTGCTCGTCAATGACTATGGCTATGTGCATCTTCCTGCGCTGCATCTCGCGAAGGAGTTTGCTTATCATTATGGAGTTCGGCACGAAGTACGGCCGGCGCATCAGTTCGGAGATGACGATCGGCCCGCCGTGCTCAACGGCGCGGAACACGTCCTTGTTGTAGAGGATGCCGATGACCTTTTCAATGGTCTGGCTGTAGACCGGGTATCTTGAAAAACCGGTCTCGGATATGAACCTCAATGCCTTTTTCGGGTCCATTTCAACGTCAATGGCGCTTATCACGCGCTTGGAAACCATGACCTCCTTTACCGTCGCGTCCGCGAACTCGAAGACGCCGTGCAGAAGCGCGGCCTCGGTCTCCTCGAATATGCCGGTGTCCTTGCCCTCCCTGATGAAAAACTTGAGTTCCTCCTCTGATACGAACGCGCGTTTTTCCTCGCCCTTTACGCCGAGAAGCCTCAAGACAGCCCTGTTCGAGATTGTAAGGGTTTTAACGACTACGACTGAAATCCTTGAAAGCAGGTCTATGGGAACGGCGCTCGACAACGCGATCTTTTCCGCATGGCGCATGGCAAGGGACTTGGGCGCAAGCTCGCCTAAGACGAGCGTGGCGTAGGATATGATGACGACTACCGTTGCGACGGAGAGGGCCTCCGCGTAATGGCGCGCGGGCTCGAACGGCGCGGCAAGGAAAAAAGGTTTCAGGGCCTCTATGGCCGCCACGCCGCCTATGACCGAGGCAAGGGTTCCGACGACCGTAACGCCGATCTGCACGGTCGCAAGAAACCTGTCAGGGTCCTCCTTGAGTTTTGTAACCGTCGCGGCGCTCCGGTTGCCCTCCTTTGCAAGCTTGGAGATGAGGCTCCGCTTGGCCGTGATTATGGCTATCTCGGCGCTTGAAAAAAAACCGTTCAGAAGTATCAGTATGAATACGACGATTGCTTCGAATAAGAGGCTGTCTGACGACACTTAATCTCCTTAAGGTTATCGGTGGACGGTTATCGGTTATCGGTTTAAGGATAGTTATTCTTTTACCTTCACTGATAACCGCTAACCGATAACGTCTTTACGGCGCTCAACGCCCTTTGAACGCCGAAAGCCCCGGATAGACCGCGCTTGCACCAAGTTCCTCTTCGATCCTCAGCAACTGGTTGTACTTTGCCACCCTGTCTGTGCGCGAGGCCGAGCCTGTCTTTATCTGTCCAGCGTTGACCGCGACGCTTATGTCCGCGATGGTGGTGTCCTCGGTCTCGCCGCTCCTGTGCGATATTACGGTGGTATATCCGGCTCTCTTCGCCATCTCTATGGCGTCGAGCGTCTCGGTCAGCGTGCCGATCTGGTTGACCTTTACGAGTATGGAGTTTGCCGCGCCCTCGTCGATCCCGCGCTTGAGGCGCGTCGTGTTCGTCACGAACAGATCATCCCCCACGAGTTGGACGTTCGAGCCGATCTTCTTCGTAAGCAGACGCCATCCTTCCCAGTCTTCCTCGGATACGCCGTCCTCTATGGAAACGATGGGATAATCTTCGACAAGGGATGCAAGATAGTCCACCATTTGGCCGCTTGATATGTCCTTACCTTCAAGGGAATAGGAGCCTCCCTTGTAAAACTCGGTAGCGGCGCAGTCCAGAGCGATGAATATCTCCTTGCCGGGTTTATAACCGGCAGCGGATATGGCCTGTATTATCACCTCAATGGCCTGCTTATTGGAGTCGAGCATGGGCGCAAAGCCGCCCTCGTCTCCAACGGCGGTTGACAGCCCCTTTTTCTTCAATATCTCCTTGAGGCAATGGAAGGTCTCTACGCCCGCCTGAAGCGCGTCGCTGAACGAGGCAAACCCGGCGGGCATTGCCATGAACTCCTGTATGTCAAGGTTGTTGTTCGCATGAGCGCCGCCGTTGATTATGTTCATCATGGGCACTGGAAGCGTCTTTGCGTTAACGCCGCCAAGGTATCTGTAAAAAGGGAGCCCGCTCGCTTGAGCGCTAGCGCGCGCAACGGCCATAGACGCGCCGAGTATGGCGTTAGCGCCGAGCTTTTTTTTGTTCTCAGTCCCGTCAAGCGCGATGAGCGCGGCGTCTATCGTCGGCTGGTCCGTCGCGTCGAGTCCGGCAAGACAAGGCGCTATCTTTTCATTTACCGCCTTTACCGCCTTTTGCACGCCCTTGCCGAGGTATCTCTTCTTGTCTCCGTCGCGCATCTCAACGGCCTCGAACATGCCGGTTGACGCGCCTGACGGCACTGCTGCGCGTCCCGTGAAACCGCCTTCAAGCAAAACCTCGACCTCAACCGTGGGGTTGCCCCTTGAATCAAGTATCTCCCTCGCCTTTACCGAAACAATGGATGTCATTTATGATTTCCTCCGGAATATTTATTGCAAACCGTAGATATTATACTTTCAGGCCATGAAAAAGCAAGATTTACCGAAAAGACGGTCGGCAATTATCAGAGCCGGTATTACGTTGCGGCTTATTTGTCGTTGCATTGGGCAAAGACACTGATCTGTTCCGTTCGGTATTTCAACCAAACTTTTTCACACCCGCTTTCTTTGCGGCCTTTTGCAAATCTTCGTCGAGCGTGGCCAATGGCGCGCCGCGGCGCAAAGCCAACTCAAGGTAGGAGGCGTCGTAAGCGGACAACTTGTATCGCCGCGCCAGTTGAAGGGTATCGGACAGCGCGTGCGCGAACGTGGCCGCGTCCACTTCAATATCCACCTCCGCGAGCATCTCAAGGAATGCCCCGCTCCGCGCTTCCGTCACCAAGCCTTTTGCTTCCGCCCCGGCAATGACGTTTGCCACTTCAAGCCCCCATATTACGGGAACGATGGCGCTGGCATGTTTCATCGCATCGAGCGCTTTGCCGGCATAGGCAAGTTCTTGCGGTTTGCCGTCGCCGAAAAACCAACGCATGGTCACCGAGTTATCGAGGACGAAGCTCATTGGCGTCCCTCCTCGATGAGTTTCTTGATGTTTACACCACGCACGGGGTCGGCCAGCATAAATGCCTTGAGCTTTTCCGCCGCGATAACCTTGTCCTTCGCGCTCACGCCCAAGCTTGGCACCAAATCCGCAATGGCCTCCCCACGATTGGTGATGGTAAAGCTTTTGCCGCTCTTGACCTGCCGTAACAGTTCGGAAAGCTTTGTTTTCGCTTCATATGAACCAATTTTGATCTTCATAATTCTCCCCGCAAAAGGTAGATAGGCTGAAGGTTGAAGAAACCTAAACCCCTTCAGCCTAAACCCGTTAGTATAGACCAGTATATAGACCAGCCTGATAAAAATCAAGTGTTCAGTTCAGGAAGAACTTCGTTCCCGCCATGTAAGACCGCCGTGTGCAACTGAGTTGACTTGCTCACGATATTGGACGATAATAAAATAAAGCGGCGTTGCCGTTATTTGTCAAATTTCGCCGTATTTACGAATAGTTATGACCACCTTATCCATCCTCAGCATATTCGGCTCCGTTGCCTTGATACTCTACGGCATGAGGTTTGCCGGTGACGGGCTTCAAAAGGCCGCGGGCCCCCGCCTCAAAAACTTCCTCATAAAGGCGACGTCCAATCGCTTCAAGGGCATCGGCGTAGGGGCCGCGATCACGGCCCTCTTGCAAAGCTCAAGCGCAACGACGATCATGCTCGTGGGCTTTGTCGGCTCAGGACTCATGGGCCTGGCCGAAACGATGGGCGTTATGCTCGGCGCGGACATCGGCACGACGTTGACCGTTCAAATCCTCGCCTTCAAGGTATACGACTACGCGATAGCCCTCATCGGCGCGGGCGTCCTTTTACATCTGACGAGCGGCAACGGGGCGATAAGACACGCGGGCCAGGCCATCCTCGGCTTCGGCTTCGTATTCTTCGGCTTGAAACTCCTCATGGAAACCTTTGCCCCAATTGCCGCAAACCCTCTGCTTGGCGGATTTCTCGTGGGCTTCAGTTCGGACCCGGTTGCGGGGATAATCATATCAGGGCTTTTGACCGCGCTATTCCAGAGCAGCGCGGCAACCCTCGGCATAGCCATCACGGCGGCCCATTCCGGGCTTTTGACGATCGACGCGGCAATGCCCATCGTGCTCGGGGCCAACGTCGGCACCTGCGTCAGCGCCATAGTGTCGAGCTGGGGCGCAAACATTGACGCAAAGAGGGTGGCTGTCGCGCACGTACTGTTCAAGGTGCTCGGCGTAATAATCGTAATGCCTTTCCTGTACGCCATCGCGCATCTCGTCGGATACGCCTCGCTTGACCCGGCAAGGCAGGTGGCGATAGCGCACACGCTTTTCAATATAGCGATTGCGATCATATTCCTGCCCTTCATAACCCCGTTTGCAGGCATGATAAAAAGGCTCCTGCCGGACAAGCCGGACACGCATAAACCCGGCGCAAAGTACCTCGACCCGATCGTATTAGCCTCGCCGTCCCTTGCCCTTGTGCAGGCGACAAGAGAGGCCCTGCGGGTCGCGGACATAGTGCAGGAGATGCTTGGCAGATCCATAGAGGCGTTCATCAGGAATGATACCCAACTCATCGAATCAATTGAAGAAAAAGACGACGACGTCGATCTGCTCGACAAGGAGATCAAGCTCTACCTTACACGCCTTACAAGGGAGAGCCTCTCTGAAGAACAGTCCAGACGAGAGTTGGAGATAATGCTGTTTTCCGACAACATGGAGAACATCGGGGACGTGGTGGACAAAAACCTGATGGAACTCGGACGTAAAAAGATAAAGAACGAGGCATCCTTCTCAAAGGAAGGGCTTGAGGAAATACAACTTCTCCATCAAAAGGTCGTTGAGAACTTTAAGCTCGCCGTGGCCGCGTTTGCGGGAAGCGACCCGGAGCTTGCCCAGAAGCTCGTTAATCACAAATCGAGGTTTTCAGAACTGGAGCGGGAGTTGAGGCAGGCGCACATCAACCGCCTTCATCTCGGCTTGAAAGAGACGATCGACACAAGCGCCATTCATCTCGACGTGCTCACCAACCTCAAACGCATAAACTCGTGCGTTACCAACGTGGCCTACCCGATACTTGAGAGGGCAAATGGTTGATGCATCGCCCGTAGTCCCGTAGGGTGGGCAACTGCCCACCCTGCACGATTATTCATCATGCCCGCGGCATACTGCTCACCCAGATGAAGCTCGGTCTCGGAGAGGCCGAATGGCAGAGCGGCGTGTTACAACTGCTGGTACATGCGGCAATAGTACTGGCGCTGGTTATCAGCCTGTCCGTCTATCTCAAGAGCCAAAAGCAACCGGAGTAGGCATCTACCTCTCCGACCGGTCTATCTCATGTTGAAAAACCGCTTGATGGCCCCGAGGATGTTCTCGCCAGAGCGCTTCTCGGACTCCGGCGGACCGGCCGCCCTACCCTTCAACTCTCTTAATCCGGCCTCCCTGTGCGCGAGAGCGGCGCTGACCCTTCCAGCGAATTCGGGATGCTCGTTGAATATGCGCCTGAAGGTGCCGGACTTTATCACTATGCAGACACAGTCCTCGCTTGCCACAACCGTTGCGTTCCTCGGCTCGCCCGTTAAGAGTCCCATCTCCCCGAAAAAATCACCCGGCCCCAATGAGGCTACAAGCTCGTCCTCGTTGGCGGCGGCCCTGTGCCGAACATCGGCCCTGCCGGTGTCTATGAAGTAACAGCTCTCGCCTTCCTTGCCTTGACTCACGATTATCTCGCCCTTGCCGAAGGACTCGACGGACGCCTCCTCGGCCACGCTCCTCAGGCTATCATCGTCAAGAGAGCCAAGAAAGTCTATGCCCCTGAGCGCGTCAAACAGATGCTCAGGACTAAGAGGCGGCTCCTCTCGTCTGTGATAAAGCGTCCTTGCCGGATACGGCATCTCGATGCCTGCGCGCCGGAACGCGTACCAGACGTGCGAATTCAACTCGGTCGAGACGCGCGGAACGCTCTTAAAGTCGTTTATCCAAACCCTGAGCCTGTAATGCAACGAAAAATCCCCGAAGCCGGAGATCCATACCTCCGGGGTCGGCTCCTTGAGCGCCTCGCCGTTGAGGGCCGCGACCTCGAGCAATACGCCCATGACCTTGTTGGGCGGGTCCTTGTACGCGGCGTTGAAACTCAAATCAACCACATGCAACGGCGTCGGATAGGTGTAGTTCTCCAGCAGGTCCTCGGCAAGGAGCCTGTTAGGTATATAGATATAATCGTTTTCGCGGGTAAGAAGCCTCGTGGTGCGCCACGTAACCTCCATGACCTGCCCCTCCTTGTTGTTGACCTTGACCCAATCACCCCTCTGAACCGTTCTTTCCGTGTTTATCCAGAGGCCGGTAAAGAGGTTCTTGAGCGTATCCTGAAGAGACAGCGCGATGATGCCGGTTATAACCGCCGAGGTAGTAAGGAGCGGCAGGACGTTTATGGCGAACAGCGCGTGGAGCAGATATATGGCGCCGCCGAAGTAAAGGAGGAGCGAAACGACCGTCTTCAGGAACGGGGCAACGGAAAATCTTTTCAGGGGATTGAACGGCGCGTCCGCTACAAGCCATCTCAGGAAGGACACGATCGCTATCGCCGTGAAGAATACGAATGTCTTGCCGGCGACGTTGTTGACGACGCCGTGCTGAACGAAGAAGGCGGCTGTCCATGCCCCGACCGCCAGCGCTAAGGCGATAAGCGCGATGAAAAACGACTTCATGGAATGTTTATGCGACCGCCGGTATTGCATGGGATCTCCGCCGCGAAAAAATAGACAACCTCTGTGCGGGTTCAGGTTTGCAAACCTGAACCCGCCGCGGATTTTGAAACGGAGGAGAATTATATCACGGACGGAGGCGAAATTACACAAGGCGATCTTGCGACGCCGCCGTTACCGCGCCTCGGCCTCCGGCGCACATAATACCTCGCCGATCTCGACGAACGGAGAGCCGGTCGGAACCACGGGCAGTTCAAAAACGCACCTTGCGCCCATGTGCTCGCTGGTTCCGGCATAGCGCACAGCGGACTTCACGGCCTTTTTCCCGGCCGACGCCGTCTTTCCGGCGGCTAAGGCGGCGCATCCGTCGCCGGTTACAGCAGGGGTTTCGGCCTCCTCGAAATAAAACTCGCCGTCCCTGCCGGTCGGGAAGGTTATCGTGCCCGCGCCGGTCTTAAGCGATACATCCTGAAATTCGATCGGCTTCAAACCGCCCTCCGTTTGCGCCTTGAGCGAGCCGGTGTACGATATTGTCTTCCTCACGTCAAAGGACAGGCATGAGCCGCTTCTCAACGGCGGAGAGACGAACTTCATCGCGCCCTCCATCCTGTACTCCATCGGCACGTCGCTTGTATCGATGGACACCTGATTGTCGTAATACGAGTTGAGCGCGGGCACGAATACAACGCCGTTTGCATCGGTCTTTCCGATCCGCTGGTTGTTGACGTAGGCGCGCACGCCCTCTATATCGCCGACCTTGATCATGGCAAAACTGTCCGTTATCGGCCTTGTGAGGGCAACCGTATCCCCGACGTAGGCGACCGCTCCGGCGGCCGAGAGATCATACGTCTCATAGCCCTGACCGCCGCTCGCAACCTTCACGTCAGCCCTGTAGAGCGCAGTGGCCGTATTGACGTTGACCGTGGGATTGAGAAGATATGACGCGCTCCTGCCCGCAACGCCGTTTCTCTCCGTTGATACCCTGTAGCCCCATCCCTCGGAGTTGGCCGGGGCAGGCCGCTGAGCCTGAACGTTCAACGAGCTCGATCCGCTCGTCTTTTGATAGTTCGTCGATACCGAGGAGTCTTTGTCGAAGTAATAGACAAAGCCAAGAAACGCCTCCGTTGACGACCGCGCCTCCACCCTTCTTTTCAGCGTGGCAAGCATTGTTGCCGAATCGAAAACGCCCTTTGAGTATGAGAGCGTCGCCGTCTTCGAGCCTGTGCCGACGTACATTGCGCTTATCGAATAATCGAGCGACACGGAACCGTAGCGCTTGAATCCCCTGCTTATGCCCGCTCCGGCCTCGTACTTGGAGGTCGATGGCGCGCCGTCTACTATGTTGGCGTAGTTTCTGCTGAAACCCCTGAACAAGAGGCGCGTGCTCGTGTCCTTGCCCTGATAGTTGTGATTGGCCGACGCGCCGACGCCTCCGCCGGATCTGCTTTTGCCGGCGACAACCGCCGTTGAAATCAGCCCCAAGTCCTTTACCGGAAAGATAAACTCCGGGCCGATATGCGCGACTCCAGCGCCCGTCTCGGCCTGAACCCCGAGGGTCAGGAAATCCTCATAGCCCCAGCGATGGGATGCGCTCATCACGGCATGGCCGTAGCTGTTGCTCTCGTTGCCATAAGATTTGCGGATAAGCCCTCCGTTATAACTGTACTCGTGAAGCCCCTTCTTGAGCATCTTGTCGGTCTGATAGAACGGATGGACGATCCTTTGCACGTTGCCGAAGGCGTCCCTTATAAGCACCTCGGCCTTGTGAGCGCCGGTGGTGTAGGCGATGTTCCTCAGGTCGAACCCGCCCGGTGCGACCTTGTCGCTTCTCAACTTTATGTCGTCCACGTAGACCTCCACGTCGGAAGCCGATTCGGAAACGCCGCTTACGTTCAACGTAGGGTACTTGGTGAAGTACGGATCCATCCTGTAGGACTTGGAAAGGCTGAAACCCCCCATGTTCACCGTGCTGCCGAGGTCTCCGCTGGAGGCGAAAAAATCTCCGGCAACCACCCTCTTGAGTTCGGGCCGGTCGTCGAACGTAAGGTTGGTTTGGAGTCTTACGAATCTTGACGACAGGTCATCGGACGTATAGGACGAATCGGTCATAAAAAGCATGTCGCTTGACCTCATGCCGAGCTGATTCGTGATATTAAAGCTTCTCATCTTCATCGAATCGCCGCCGATATAGCCGAGCTTGTAGTTCAAAAACGCGCTTGAATCCCTTGGGCGGTAGACGCTGCTCGCCCTTGCCGGGGTAAAGTCTATCGCGCGCCGCGGGAAAAGCTCGGCTGAGGCGGTCAGATCAAGGGACAGATACTTTTCGTTGAATCTGTAGGTCAGTCCCTTCATGGAACGAAGCGATATATGCTCTTCATTTTCAATGATGGTTTTCGTCCCGGGCAGGTCAAGGAAACCAAGGGATGCGAGGTCAACTGTACGCACGAGAAAATCGCCGTCATCCTCCATTACGACGAAGTTTTCCCCTTTGACATCCATATTGACGATGACGTTTACTACGATGGTTTGCGAGGCGCGGGCCTCGGACAACTGGAATACCGGCGACAGGACTACGATGAAAAAGAATAACAACCCGGCGAACCGGCTTTGCCGGAGAGTCGGGCAAATAGCTATAGTAGCTTGCTGAAAAACTCTACTTTTGTACAGACTGCTCAAAAACGTCCAGATGCAAGGCGTCAAGGAGCGACGAATGAGGCGTACTTTGCTTGTACGCCGCAGTGAGGAGCGACGCAGACAACGCAGCAGATGGGCGTTTTTCAGCAGTCTGATAGAGGCTTGCTTACGGACGGCACATAGCCTCATTGACATTGATATTACCGGTCAGATTTAACTTGTTGGTCTGCACCTCTACCGTTAGCGCCGCGACATCCTTGCATGCGTCGCCTATCTGCGCGATATACAGCCTGCTTGAGCCGCCAAGGAGATACCAACCGGTGAGGTCTTTTGAGAACACCTCCTCGCCTTTGACGTTCTTGCCCTTGACGGATATTGCGGTTATGGTGAAGTGAGTGTTGCCGTCATTGCTTACCTGTATTTTCAAAACCCCGCCGGAGAGTTCAAGACCCGCGAGCGCGCCCTTTGGGTCTTCCTTGATCGGCTTTACGAAGATCGGCACGCCGAATCTTATGGCAATGGCCACCTGAGCGCCCGGCGCCTTCTTGGGCTGCGGTATCTCCTCGATGAAGACGCGATAGGTTCTTTCCTTTGCAACCGCGCTCGCCTTCAAGCCGACGCGCAATACCCTTTCCTCGCCGGCGTTTATCGTCATTATCCTCGGAAAATATATCAGATCATGCGACTCAACATAGATATCCTTGCCGTCCGCGTCCTGAGTCCATTCAAAGAGCTTTATCTGCGTATTGATCCGCTCAGCACCGTCGTTGACGACGGCAACGAAACCGCTCTTAGTGTCCTTGTCAAGGTCAATCCGTATCGGAGAGACCTTGAAGGTGCCCGCCCCGGCCCACCCTGAAAAAAAGAAAACAAGCGTGGCGACCGTTGTCAGGACAACGGCGAGATGGCGGCATCTATTTCCGATAATGGTCATTTCCGCCACTATATCAAAGTTCGAAACGGTTTTCAACCTACCTTTCTTGAAGTACCGTGTACGTGTGCGTGAACCATGACCGTAAAGGATTCTTCTTTTACACGGTCAACGGTCACGGTTCACGGTAGTTCACCTCTTTCCTCCCTTTTCCAGACTCTCCTTGAAGTGCACGTTCACGTTATCCAGGGAGCAAAAACTCCCGCACATGGTGCAGGTGTCGGAGTTCTCGGGAGAGCGGCTTGCCCGTATCTCGGAGGCCGCCTCGCCGAAAAGGCCGAGCCTTGTCTGCGCCTCCCAGTTCAAGTCGCGTCTGGCCTTGCTCATCTCCATGTCCCTGTGCTTCGCGCCGAGCTTTACCATGTCTCCGGCGTGCGCCGCGATCCTCGCGGCCCTGACCCCCTCTACGACGTCCCGCTTATCGGGAAGCGCCAGGTGTTCGGCCGGGGTAACGTAGCAGATCAGGTCGGCCCCGTACCTTGCGGCCTGAGCCGCGCCTATGGCCGCGGATATATGATCATAACCCGCGGCAATATCGGTCGTGAGCGGGCCAAGGACGTAAAAGGGCGCGTCGTTGCTCATCCGCTTTTGAAGTTTCACGTTGGCCTCTATGTCGTCAAGCGGCAGATGCCCCGGCCCCTCGCACATCATCTGACAACCCATCTTCTGCCCGACGTCGGCAAGTTCGCAGTTGATGAGAAGCTCCTGCACCTGTGCGCGGTCAAGGCTGTCGTGCACGGCTCCGGCGCGCAGTCCGTTGCCCAGCGACAAAACGCAGTCGTACCTTTTCAATATCTCGACCACCCTGTCGAACCTTTCATACAACGGATTCTCCCTGTTGTTTTTCAGCATCCAGCCGGTCATGTAAGCCCCGCCCCTTGAGACAAGCCCGCCGTAGCGGTATCCCTGTCTGTTCAATCGTTCGATGGTAAGCCGGTTGATGCCGCAGTGCACGGCCATGAACGATATGCCGTCCGCGCACTGTCTCTCGATGACGTCGAAGAGCAGTTCGTCGGTAAGCTTATTAGGGTCATGGTATCTTTCTATGGCCTCCTTGAACGCCTGATACAGAGGCACGCTGCCGACCGAAAGGGAAGTGGCGGAGAGCACCTCTTTTCTTATGGCGTCCAAGTCTCCTCCGACCGAGAGTTCCATCAAGGTGTCGGCTCCGGCCATTTCGGCGGCGATCGCCTTTTCAACCTCGGCCTGCACGTCAATCAGGTCGGAAGAGGTCCCTATGCTCGCGTTCACCTTTGTCCGCAATCCGGCGCCTATGGCCACGCAACGCGCCTTGCGTCCGGTGTTGTTCGGTATCACCGCCTTGCCTTCGGCGATCATCTTTCTTATGTATTCGGGAGATTGCCCCTCTCCCTCGGCGGCCTTTTTCATCTCCTCCGTTACAATGCCCGATCTTCCGGCCTCCAACTGCGTCATAGTCATATCCGCCCCCCCCCTTTTGAATAAAAACGAAATAAAAAAATCCTCAAGGCTTACATGCCCTGAGGATTGCACCCTGCGCTTCATCCCCGTCCAATGATGTCGGCTCAAAAAAACTCTTGAGCGGCCTTTCAATCCACGAAAAGGCATCATCGAAATATCTATCGTGTATCAGGGCAGGTCTTCTGGCTTCCGGCTCCTCCTACCGGCCAACCTTCCCAGGAGGTCTCCCCCAGTGGTCTCGTTGGCGTTCGTCCCCGGTTACAGCGGCGGGACCGCTCCCGATTCTACACGGGATTCCCTTTTAAGGTTGGCTCTAAAAATTGCTTTTTCCCCGATTTCTGCGTCATGGCGAAAATAAAAATGCTCACATATTAATTATATGCTCCGCTTTTTATTTTCGCCCTTCCTTGAACTCGGAAAAAATTTCTAATTTTTAGAGGCAACCTTACGCCCGCGCATCGCGGGCGCCCGATACGATATGAAGGGTTCCAACAGGCAACCCGATTTTACATGGTGGAGGGTACCGGGATCGAACCGGTGGCCTGCTGATTGCGAACCAGCCGCTCTCCCAGCTGAGCTAACCCCCCATGTCTACAACCCATACAAAACAAGATAAGTTTTATATCAAAAAAAAACGCGCTTGGCAAGAAGTTTACGCTCGTGTCCTCTATTTGGGCCTTCAGCCTAAACACCTTCAGCCTGCACCCTCATCTCTTTTTGTTCAGGATGTCCTTGAGCGTCTGTTTGAGTTCGGTAAGGTCTGAAGACTTTATCACGTAAGCGTCGGATGCCCACGTGCCGAAGTCGTGTTTGTAGTGCGGGTACGCGGTGCAGAGGACAACCGGCAGGTCCTTCCACTTCTCCTTGACCCTTCTTAAGACCTCAACGCCGTCCATGCCCGGCATCTTTATGTCAAGGAGCAGAAGATCAACCGGGATCTCCTCGATCTTTTTTATGGACTCCTCGCCGGAGGCCGCAAGGACTACCTCCCACCCTGCGTCTTCAAGCTCCTCCTTGTAAAGAAGCCTCAATCCCTCCTCGTCGTCCACGACGAGAATCCTTTTTTTCATGGCAATCACCCGGACCTCCCCTGCCATTCTTAAAAGAAAGGCAGGCCAAAGAACTTTAATAGGGAATAAACAGCAGGGCTGACGAATACTCATACTGCCCATGCGGCTTGCTCGCGCACACGTCAACTCTGCTTGGCCGCCTTGTCAACGCGGAGCTTTACGGTAAAGGTGGCGCCTACGCCGTACTCGTTATGAACCTCAAGCGCGCCCTTGTGTCTCATGATTATGGAATTCGTTATCGGCAGGCCGAGGCCCGAACCGTGTTTTTTTGTCGTGAAAAAAGGGCTGAAGATGTAACGCAACTGCTCGGGGTCTATGCCGCCGCCGCTGTCCGACACGCTTACCGCGACGGTGTTGCCGTCGAGAGAGGTTGCGAGACGCAGCACGCCTCCTCCGCCTTTTTCCCCTTTTTCCATAGACTGTAAGGCATTGGCTATGAGATTGTCAAACGCTATCTTCAACTGCTCCCTGTCCGCCTCCACCACGAGGGCGCCGCCGTAAAACTCCTTTTCGATGTTTATGCCCGCCTCGCGCGCCTCGTCGCTGAATATCTCCAACGCCTCCTCGACGACGCCGTTTATATCCTCAGGGTGAAGCTCGACCTCTGAGTCCTTCAGAAACCTCACCACTCCGTCTATGATCTTTTCAAGCCTCAATATCTCGGCCGACATCTGCGCCAGATACGGCAGGCCGGGCGAATCCTTGCCGATGTGTTTTTTAAGCCTTGCCGCGAAACCGCCGATGGACAGGAGCGGATTTTTCACCTCATGCGCCAGATTGGCGGCCATGTCGCCGAGCGCCATTATCTTCTCGGAGTCTATGAGCTTGGAGCGCATCCTCAGGAGTTCGTCATGCTCGATCCGATGAGCGTTGTCAAGCTCCGCGCAGTGCATCATGGAAGAGAGCAACATGCCGGCCGTCTCAAGACAACCGAGCGCCTTATCGTCAAGCCCCGGCTTTTTTTTCGCCTTGAGATACAATACGCCGTAAAACACTTGATTCGCCGTAAACGGAAGAAGCGCGGCAAATCCGTAGCCTGAAAGGCCGGCGTCCTCGACCGGCGCGCCGTCCGCGGTTACAATGGAGCCGTCCTTGCGCCTAACGCATGTCAAAACGCACCCTGCCCCGACGGCGCCGGACTTTATTAAACCCGGGAGGCCGCCGGCCTCGGAATAAGACGGCTCGCATCCGGCGTTAATGCCGGATGCGGCCTTGAGCGTGAGAGCCTTCTTGCCGTTGTCCCATGCATATACGAGACATTGATCGAACTGGAAATACTCGCACAAGAGCGCGGCAGAGTTCTTCAACTTGACGTCAGGCGCGGCGTCTGAGACGGACAGTTCGGCAAGCTTCCTGATAATGTCGTATCCCATATAGAGACCGTGTCCGTGTCCGTGACCGTGACCGTAAAAGATTTCTCTTTTACACGATTCACGATCACGGTTCACGGTCGTTACAGCTTTGCGTCCCTTAAAAACTTAGCCGCTTCCTCAGGAGGGGTCGGGTTTATATAAAAACCGGAACCCCACTCGAAACCGGCCACCTTCGTGAGCTTGGGCATTATCTCGAAATGCCAGTGATAAAATTGAGTCGCGCCGTTCTTCACCGGCGACGTGTGGAGGATGAAGTTGTAGGGCGGGTAGTTCAGCACCTTGTCCATCCTCTTCAATACGTCCGAGAATATCAGAGAAAGATTCTCATAATGATGCTTCTGGCAGTTTTCAAAGGCCGACTCATGGGATTTAGGGAGCAGCCATATCTCGAACGGCGCCTTTGGCGCGTAAGGAGTAACGGCGATGAAGTCCCTGTTCTCGGATACGACCCTCGAACCCTGCATTATCTCCTGTCTGATTATATCACAGAAGATGCATCTCTCTTTGAAGTTGTAATACTCAAGCGCGCCGTCAAGCTCCTCGGCCACCCGCTTGGGGATGATGGGCAGGGCTATGAGCTGGGAGTGCGTATGCTCGAGCGTCGCGCCCGCGGCCTCGCCCTGATTCTTGAATATCAGTATGTAGCGGAGCCTCGCGTCCTTTTTAAGGTCTATTATCCTGTCCCTGTACGCCCAAAGCACCTCCTCGAACTGGGCGGTGGTGAGCGTGGAGAGCGTATCCTTATGGTCCGGCGATTCGATGATGACCTCGTGGGCGCCCACGCCGTTCATCTTGTCGTATACCCCGTCCCCCTCCCTGCTTATCTCGCCCTCTACCTTGAGCGCGGGGTATTTGTTTGGAACGACTCTGATGTGCCAGCCGGTTGCATTAGCGCCGCCGCTGTTCTTGCGGTAAGCAAGGACTTCCGGAGGCGTCTTGGATTCATTGCCGGGACAAAACGGACAAAACCCGGCCTTTGCCGGAGCCTTGACCATGTCGAACTCCGACGGTCGCTTGCCCCTGTCGGTGGAGATTATCACCCATCTGCCTATAATCGGGTCTTTTCGCAGTTCCGGCATATTGGAATCCCTGTTAAAAAAGGTTCTATGTTAAGAACGGTTCAGGGTTAACCATGAACCGTCTCTCAGCCGTCTTCCAACCATGAACCGTCGTCAGACCGTGCCCCTGCTCTTTTCCTGTTCTTCCTCTTCGGTCTTGCAGGCTATGCAGCAGGTCGTTACCGGTCGCGCCATCAGTCTTTTCTCGGATATATCCTCGCCGCACAGTTCACAGATGCCGTAGCTGTTGTCGTCTATCCTCTTGATGGCCTCGTTTATCTTGGTGATGAGCCTTCTTTCCCTGTCCTTTACCCTGAGGAGAAAGTTCCTGTCGGTCTCATGCGAGGCCCTGTCCGTCGGGTCAGGGAAGTTCTCTTCCTTTGACCCGCTCATGCCGATCACCGCCTTTTCAGCGCCGGAGAGCAACTCTTCCAATTTTCCGTGGAGGAGAAGCCTGAATTGCTCAAGTCTTGTCTTGTCCATAACTTAAAATTATACATGATTAGGCGAGGCCGTGTAAACAACTAAATTTGCGGCAACACCGTGAACCGTGACCGTTGGCCGTGAAAGGATTCTTCTTTTACACGGTTCACGGTCGCGGCCTACGGCCTTACAAACTCGCCGCTTCTTCCGCCTGTTTTTTTGACGAGTCTTATGGCTGTAAGCTCCATCTCCTTGTCAACGGCCTTGCACATGTCATAGACGGTAAGCGCCGCCGTTGCAACGGCTGTAAGCGCCTCCATCTCCACACCGGTCTTTCCGCTCACCTTTGTCGTAGCGGTTATCTCAACCCCTGGAAGGTCATTGCGCGTGGCAAACTCAACCTCGACGGACGTAAGGTTAAGCGGATGGCAAAGCGGAATAATCTCTCCTGTCTTCTTGGCGGCCATTATGCCCGCAAGCCTCGCAACGGCAAGCACGTCGCCCTTCTTCACCTCGTTTGCAAGTATAAGGTCAAGGGTTTCCTGCTTCATCCTGACAGCGCCCTTGGCAACGGCAACCCTGTCGGTTACGCCCTTGTCCGTAACGTCCACCATCCTCGCCTTGCCTTTGTCGTCAATGTGCGTGAGAGCCATTAGTCTCCACCTCCGCTATCCGGCCGCCTTTTATCGTCAGAACGAACAGTTTTTTCCGCGCCTCTCCGTTAACAAAAGAGATGTCCCCGGTTGCGCCCCTGAATCCCTTGACAGCGGCAAGGGCGTCTTTAACGGCCCTCCTGTTTTCATCCCCTTCAGACGATGACGCCTCCCGCATTGCCGCAATGAGCAGGCGCGCGCCGTCATAGGCGTGGGCCTCGAGCGCGCCCGGCTCGGCCCCGTACGTCTCCTTGAAGAGGCGGACGAACTCCGCGGTTTCGGGTCTTGCGCTTCCCGCGAAGAAACCGTCCACGAACACGGCGCCCTCGACGTGTTTGCCGCCGAGGTTTGCAAGGGACGGCGAATTCCACGCGCTCGTGCCGAGAAGTTGCACGTCCTTTATGCCGTGATACTCGATATACGGCGCTATGAGACCGATAGACTCGTAACTATCCGGTATGAACATGGCGTCCGCCTTTACCGAAGGGATATACTCCCTGATCTGGCGCCTATCTTCCTTCCTCTCCTTCACCTTGACGCCGAACGCCTGTCTTATAATCTGGCCGAAGTCCGTTGTGCCTGGCTTATACCCGGCCTCGGCAACGATGGAAGCGCCGCATTTGGCCGCCTCCTTTGCAAAAAGCCTGGCCAGCTCAACGCCGTAATTGTTCTGCGGATACAATATGATATGCGTCTTGTTGCCCTTCCCGCATGAATAGTCCGCGATGGCAACGGCCTGATCCTCAAGCGTCGGGAAGTTCCGATACGCCCAACCCCGCGCATCCAAGGGCATCTCCTTCTGAGACAGGGTTATCATGGGGATGCCGGACGCCTCGCTCGAGCGCGCGGCAAGGGCGGCGCTTGAACTTGAAAGAGGGCCTATGACGCCGGCGATCTTCGCGTCTGAGGCGAGCGCCGCCACGGCGGTTGTCGTGGACGCGCCGTCGCCTCCCGCGTCCTTCAAAACGACCTCGTTGCCGGCGCCGTCCGGCGAGGCGCCGAACACGTTGGCCGCAAGTAGTATCCCCCTGAGCGCCTCTAAGCCGAACTGAGCGTAAGCGCCCTTCATCGGCAAAAGCGCGCCTATGGCTGTGGCCTTGCCGCCGTCGTCGGATGTCTCGACGTACGCCGCCTTTTCAATCTCCTTGACGAGCAACTTGGCCTTTACCCTGACAAGCGCGGCAGCCCCGCTTGACGATGCAACCGACTTAAGCGGCGACAGAGCCTCTTCTCCCCTGCCTGTCCTGTACCTCAACGCGCCGAGCGCGTAAAGCGCCTCCGGCCTCAACGGACTTGCCGGAAACTCGGCGATTACCCGGGCAAACGCGCCTGCCGCCTTGTCGTGCGCCTTCAGCATTTCATATCTACGGCCAAGCGTCATAAGCGCCTCGTCAACGCCCGCGCCGTTGCCGGCGGCGTACCGTTCAAGCCGGACAAGTGACGCCTTGTCGTAGCCGTGAGTCTCAAGGCGCTCGTATATGGCCTCAAGGTCTTCCTGTTCAGAGCGGCCTGTCTGGGCGATCGAATGAGCGGCAAGCGCGCACGTAAGGCCGAACGCCGCTAACAGCGCTGTCGCCTGCAATGCCTTCCTCGCGCCGAAAAACATCATTGCAGTATTTCCCTCACCTTTGAGAAAAAGTTTTTCTTGAGCGGGGTCGTCTCCTCGCCGCTTATGCTTGCGAACTCCTCAAGAAGCTCCCGCTGTCTCTTGTCGAGCTTGGTTGGCGTCTCTACGTTGACCACCACCCGCGCGTCCCCGCGCCTTCCCGTATGCACGGACGCTATGCCCTTGCCCTTTAGGCGAAAGACCTTGCCCGACTGCGTCCCGGTCGGCACCTTGAGTTTGACCGATCCCTCAAGCGACGGCACGTCTATCTCGGCCCCGAGCGCGGCCTGCGTGAAGCTTATAGGCACCTCGCAGATCGTGTCGTCGTTGTCCCGCTTGAATATCGGATGCGGCCTCACGCCAAGGAAGATGTACAAATCCCCAGGAGCGCCGCCCCTTGCCCCGTGGTCTCCCTCGCCCGCTATCCTCAATCTCGAACCGGTATCCACGCCCGGCGGAATCTTTACCGTAAGATTGTTGGTAATCCTGACCCTTCCGGCCCCGGCGCACACCGGACACGGGTCTTTTATCACCCTGCCCGTTGCCGAGCACTGGCCGCACGGCCTCGATATGCTGAAAAAACCCTGTTGCATACGCACCTGTCCGGCGCCCCTGCATGACGGGCATACCACGGGCTGAGTGCCGGGCTTTGCGCCGACGCCTGAGCACGGGGCGCAGGTTACGGTCTTGGGTATCTTGACGGTTTTCTCGGCGCCGAAGGCCGCCTCGTCGAAACTTATCTCCATGTCATATCTGAGGTCGTCCCCGCGCTCGGAGCGGCGGCCTGACCGCTGTCCCCCGAAAAAGTCGGTGAACACCTCGCCGAACAGGTCCTGAAAGTCCGCTCCGTAACCGGCATCCCTGAAACCGCCTTGAGCGCCTTGGACGCCGAACCTGTCATAGTTGGCGCGCTTGCCGGGATCCTTCAGAGTTTCATAGGCCGCGTTTATGAGTTTGAACCTCTCCTCGACCTCTTTATCGCCTTTGTGCTTGTCGGGATGCGCCTCGTGCGCGAGCCGTCTGTACGCCTTTTTTATGTCCTCGTCGGACGCGCCCCTGTCAACGCCGAGTATCGCGTAATAGTCTTTGTTGTCCATCAATCGTACCTATTCGTTTCGGTAACGGCGTGAGAGGCGATAAGCAACAATCATCAGCCCAAACGTTTGTTCCTAATTAAAGTTCTTTGGCTTACCGTTGGCTAACCTACGGTCAGCCCCGGCAAGGAATTGCTCATTTTGAAGCCGGCCTTATCGCGCTTTCAGCGCGAGCCGTCCGGCAACCGGTCTTTCAAGAAAGGTAAGTCAGCCTTTCTTTTCGCGACGGCCACCATCGCCGGCCTCAACAGCCGCCCCTTGAGCGTATAACCCTTCTGAAACACCTTCGTTACCACGTCCTCGCCCGCGCCGTCGCCTTCGTCGTGGCTGATGGCGTGATGAAACACCGGGTCGAACCTTTCGCCCTCGGCCTTTACCTCGACAAGTCCGTATTTGCCGAGCGCGGCAAGCGCCTGCCCTATCGTAAGCGTTACGCCTTCCCTGAGAGAGACAAGCGCGTCAGCGCTCTGAGCGTGCTCCAGCGCCCTGTCGAAGTTGTCAATTACCGGCAGGATGTCACTGATAAGGCTCTCGTTGGCAAAGACAATGGCGTCGGACTTTTCCCTGTCGCACCGTTTTCTGTAGTTATCGAGATCGGCAAGGGCGCGCAAAAATCTGTCGTAGTTGTCCTGAGCCTCCCGCCTCGATGCCTCAAGCGCGGACTTGAGCCGCACTATCTCCTCTTCAGGGGTTTCCTGTATGCAGGCTGTATCCGCCTCGGATGGGGCTTGCGTTTGCTCATCCAGAGGCGCCATCGCGTCCTTATCGTCATTATCCATTGCGTCGTTTCCCATATCCATATCCTGTTTTAATATTTTTTTCCGTCAGATGAACAATTCCTTTTCCCCTCCCCTTTTTCAAAGGGGAGGCAGGAGGGGTTAGCGGGTGGTGTCAAGCGTTGTCAGAAGGCGCTGCTCAGAAGCGTTGCGGTATAATTGACCAGCGGTATTACCTTGGAGTAGTTCATCCTTACGGGCCCCATGACGGCAAGCATGCCAGCGCGATTGGAACGCGCATTGACGCCGTAGCCTGCCGTTACGAAACTCAGCCCCTCGAACTCCTTGATCATGCTTTCGGAACCTAAATATGTGCGGAGCTTGCCGTCATCCATGCTCTTGTCGAGCATCTTTACAAGCAATGCCTTCTCCTCAAAGGCTATGAAAAGCATCCTCATCCTCTCGACGTCGCCCCTGAATTCAGGCTGGTCGAGCACGTTGAGTTTGCCCTCGACGAACAGACCGTTGTCTTGGACGCCCCCTGCCTCAAGCGCCATTGCCCCGAGCCTCAGCGCCCTATCCAGAAGTTCATCGTAAAGATTTTTTTCATTCCTCATCTCCGCGACGATAATGGAGCGCAGCTGGGCCACGGTAAGGCCGCCCGCGATGGAGTTGAGATAGTTGCACGTCTTTTCGATGTCAAGACTTGCCGCCTCGATGCCGATATCCAGAAACCTCGAAACGGCAACGCCGAGGCTGGAGACGATCATGACTATGACCCTTCCCGCGTCAACCCTGACGATGTTTATCTCTCTGATTATGAAGTTATCCTTGTCCGGCATGAACATAAGGCAAGCGCAACCGGTAAGCGTTGCCAGCGACCTGGCCGTGCCTTTGAGCGCGCCCTCCCCGTGGTCGGCGGACTCGAAGCCCTTGAGCAGGGCATCCTTATCGCCTTTGGACAGGTCTTGCGGCTGAGGGAGGCCGTCAACGTAAAAACGGAATGCCTTTTCCGTCGGAATCCTGCCCGCTGATGCGTGAGGCCGGGCAAGAAGGCCCTGGGACTCAAGCTCGGCCATAAGGCCGCGGATGGTGGCCGGACTCAGCCCAAGGCCGCACGATTCCGCAACCGCCTTCGAGCCTACAGGCTCGGCGGTGTGGATGTACTCCTCGAGAACCGCGTTCAATATCTTTTTGTTTCGTTCGTTCAAGCGCGTCATAACCAGTCTGCGTAGATTTGCCGCCGGTCGAAAAACCGCCTACTCGGACTTAGCGGCCCTCTTTGTATGAACCGGGGTAACGATCCCGGCCGCAACCTCTCTGAGCGCGGTAACGACGAACTTATTGCCCGTATTCACGACCGATGGGGCGCCCTTCATAAGCTGTCTGCCGCGAAGCGCCGCCATACGCACGAGTTGAAACCTGCTCGGCACCTTTTCAAGACAGTCCTCTATCGTTATCCTTGCCATCTATGAAACCTCCTTTTATTTCCACTTACCTTTCTTTCAAGAAAGGGCGCTTGCAGCGTCGGCCATATGAGCTGCAGCCTGCCCCAGAATGTATTTATCGTGGGTTAGCCCGTCTGCTTATTCCCTGTTAAAGTTCTTTGGCATGCCGCTGGCTAACCGCGGGTTACTCCGGCAAGGAATTGCTCATTTTGAAACCACGTCTTATCGCGCCCAGCACCACTTTGCAATACGAGACTTGTCAAACGATACGCTTTTGTGACACGAAGTGGCGCTGGGCGCGAGTCGCCGTGTAACCGGTGTTTCAAGAAAGGTTTGCGGGATCGCGTTTCAACCAACGTCGGCCAACAACCCTTTCACCACGCCGGACATGTTGACCGTCCTCGCCTTCTCGGCGATCATAACGGCCTTGAGCCTTTCAAATGCGCCGTCAAGGTCGTCGTTGACGATGACGTAGTCATAGTCAACGGCGCGCCTTATCTCCTCGACCGCAATCCGGAGCCTTCTTTGTATCTCCTCCGGCGCTTCCGAACTCCTTGATTTGAGCCTGTCTTCGCAAATCTTGACGGACGGCGGGAGGATGAATATATACGCTCCCTTATCGAGCGTCTTTCTCACGTTCATGGCGCCCTGAACGTCTATCTCGATGAGCGCATCGTATCCCGCCTTCAAAAGCGTTTCAAGGTCTTTTCTCGACGTGCCGTAACGCTTGCCGAACACGCCGGCATATTCCAGAAACTCTCCATTGGCCAACATACGGTCAAACGCCGCGTCGTCAACGAACCAGTAGTCCTTCCCGTCGGTCTCGCCGGGGCGCGCCTGTCTGGTCGTGTATGATACAGAATGCCTCAAACCCGGAAAAAAATCAACGGCCATCTTGCAAAGCGTGGTTTTTCCCGCTCCAGACGGCGCGGATACTATGAATAGACTGCCGGTCATAGAAATTCCTTAGGCTGCAGGCTGTTGGACTGCAGACTGTCGGAAAAGACAGAAAACTACAGCCTACCAGCCTGTCTTCTCCCTAACAGCCTGCCTTCCCTACTCCGCGTTCTGGGTCTGCTCCTTAATCTTTTCCAGTTCGTTCTTCATCTCAACCGCAATCTGCGCTATTTGAGCGGAGCCGGACTTGGAGCCTATGGTGTTTATCTCCCTGCCGATCTCCTGACACAAGAAATCAAGCCGTTTTCCGATCGGCTCGTTCAGCGCAAGATATTGCCTGAAAAGGGCAATATGGCTTTTGAGCCTCGTTATCTCCTCGCTTATGTCCGAACGCTGGGCAAAGACCGCGGCCTCGAGCATTATCCGGCCTTCCTCGGCCCTGCCCGCTATCAGTCTTTCGATGTCCTCTTTGAGCCGCGCCCTGTACGCCTCAACGGCGGCGGGGGCCGCTTGCTCTACCTTTGAGACCGACGCCTCTATATGGGCGAGCCTATATCGCATGTCAAGGGCGATGGACTCTCCCTCTTTTATCCGCCACGCCTCGGCCTGAACAAAGGCGGTCTCAAGGGCGGCCTTTAACGGCGTCCACTCATCCGCGTTGTCCTCCTGCGGAGCCGCGAATATCTCCTTTGTCCTCAAAAGAAACCCGGCGTCAACGTTATTGTCAATGCCGAGCGTCTCCTTGAGCAAGCCTGCGGCCTCCACGTAAGCCTTTGCAAGCCGCATGTTGAGTTCAAGACCGGGCGCCTCGCCGGGCATGGATGAAATAAACACGGTAAAGGAGCCTCTTGAAAACCTCTTTTTCAACTCCCCGCGCATCTTTAGGTCAACGGGAAAAAACCGCTCCGGCATCCTGAGATTCACGTCAAGGAAGCGGTTGTTGAGACTTTTGAGCTCCAGCATATAAGAGTTAACGCCTATTGCAAACGAGGCGCGTCCGTATCCCGTCATGCTCTGTAGCATTATCTTTCCACCTCTGTCCTTTACTTACCTTTCTTGAAAGAAAGGCGGGCCAAAGAACTTTAATAGGGAATAAACGTCCCCCGATAGAGACATTCGGGGGCAGGCTTGGCTGACGAAAACTCATGTTGCCCGTGCGGCAAGCACGTCGAATGCATGACGTTTTCTTATACGCCTTAAAATAGCCTGCGTCCGCTCATCCTTGTAATCGGGATACGTCCACGGCAAGAAAACAAAGTCCGAGCCCTCGTACATTAAAGTCAGTTCCGCGTACACGCCCTGACCGATATATATCCTGTGAGAAAAATTCTTGCACGAGGCAAGCACGAACTTTTCAAGAGCCATGAACCCCGGGTCTATGTTGACGCGCCTTTTGCCGTCTTCCGTACAAAAATCGGAACGCTCAAGCCCGTTGGTGAATATCTTGACGTCCGCCAGTTCATCGGGCCGGATGAGCCGTTCAAAGGATGCCAACCTTCTTTTAAGCGCCTTACCGAACTCTTTTTCATAATAATCCGTATGGTCAAAGGCCAGTACGGGACTTAAAATGTCAACCGGGCCAAGCCGCTCGATAAGTCCCAATAGCACGGCCTTGAAAAGCGATACTTCTCCGGTAAAGATGCTTACCACGGGTTTTACGGATTGAGGAGCGGACGACTTCATGTCATAGCCTGACCTTCAGGCCGTTGACCACCGCCTCCCTCAACTCATCGGGGAGAAGCGTGGCCGTGCCTACCTTGCCTACGACTACGCCCGCCGCGAAGTTGGCGAGCACAGCGGCCTCGGTGAATGTCGCGCCTGAGGCAAGGGCAAGCGATAGCGTGCCGATGACGGTGTCCCCTGCGCCGCTTACGTCAAAGACCTCCCGCGCAACGGTCGGTATGTGTATGTCCGAACGGTCCTCGAAAAGACTCATCCCGTTTTCGCCACGCGTTATGAGAAGCGCGGCGGAGCCAAGACGGGATAGAAGCGCCTCACCCGCCCTGTGTAAAGTGGGATCGTCCACGATCTCCACGCCGGACGCCTGAGACGCCTCAAGATTATTCGGCGTTACGATCGTAGTCCCCTTGTAATAATCGATGTGCTCGACCTTAGGGTCCACGGCCACTGCGACCCCTGCCTTTTTGCAAAGAGAATTGGTTTCATGGACAAGCGCCTCGCTCACCAGCCCCTTTGCATAATCGGATATGACCACCACGTCCGTTGATCTGACGGCTTGGCGTATGTACGACAAGACCTTTGCCGTTATCTCAGGAGGGAGAGCGTCTTTTTTTTCGCGGTCGAACCGCACCACCTGCTGGCTGTGGGCTATGATGCGCGTCTTTATGGTGGTAGGCCGCTTTGCGTCAACCACTACCCCGTTGGTTTCTATGCCCTTTGCCTTCAGGCTGTTGACGAGTTTTTTGCCGTCGTCATCCCTGCCTATCACTCCGGTTATGGACGCCCTGCCGCCAAGGCTGTGTATATTGTTCACCACGTTCGCGCTGCCGCCGAGCATGAGGCTCTCAGACGTAACCTCGACTACGGGCACCGGCGCCTCAGGGGATATCCTCCTCACCTTGCCCCAGATGAAGTGATCCATGATGAGATCGCCTATCACGAGGACGCGCGCATCCTTAAACCCGTCTATAAGCGAAAACGCCCTTTTAAGACCCAGATATCTTTTCATGCGCTATCTTCTCGACGAGCCGCAAAAACTCGCTCACGTTCCTTTCCATCGTATATTCAGAGACCGCTTCCCTTACGGCCCGACCGGCCTTACTCCTTAACGCCTCATCAAGGAGCGGGGTTATTCTCGCCGCTATCTCCCCTGCGTCCGACGGGTCATGCACCACGCCGTTATACGGCAGTCCGGTCAAAAGTTCCGACGCGCCGTTGGCGCTTGTCGTAATGACCGGAAGAGACGCGGCCATCGCTTCAAGGCATGAGTTGCTGAACGGCTCGTATATGGAAGGCAGGACGAATATGTCTCCGGCACAATAGTAGTCCCTTGCGTTCTTGAGCGGCCCCTTGAAGATAACCCTGTCCCGCACCCCAAGTTGTTTTGCCTCTCTTATGTGCTCGTTCGGTCTGCCCTTGCCGATGACGACGAGGCGCGCGTCCGCCTTGTCTTTCAGAAGGGCCAGGGCGCGTATGAGAAATTTGAGACCCTTTCTCTCAAACCCGGAACCCACGAACAGCAGTACCACGCTATCAGCGGCGACGCCGAGGGAGGCGCGTATCTCCGCCCTTTTTGAAGCGTTGTCAGCGGCCTTTGCCTGCGAGTCAATCCCGTTATATATAACACATATCTTTTCATCGGGCAAACCGTAATGCCTTTGTATGTCATCCTTGACCATCCTTGAATTGGCGGCCACCATCTTGAGCCTTGCGCTTTTGAACATCTCCTCCTCGAGCATGAGCATGGTCATATGAAAAGGGGTCAACGCAATAGCAAGCCTTTTAATCCATGAGACATGAGCGCACCGAGCCACAAGCCACTGTCTGTGGCATCCGTCCCCTGCCCTGTATATGTCCTGACAGTGCGTCCTCTCAAGGCTTATGACCACGTCCGGGGCCGCTTTCTTTATGACCTTCTCGACGTTGGAGGCGAAGATGAGCGGCTTTAGGAAGGAAGGCCCCCAGACCGGCACATGGCGCACGCTGACGCCGCTTGACGCGGGCCATGAGTTTGCGAACACGTCCACGCCGTGCCCTCTGGCGATAAGCCCTGAAATGAACCGCTCAAGAAAGACCTCTGCCCCGCCGTAAGGCGTATAACGCATCCTTATAAGTCCGATCCTCATGCGGGAACCCCTGAAAGTTCATCAAACGCCCTGATAACCTCGTCCACCCCGACTGACGCGGCCTCTCTCCCGTTTTGCACAACCGCGCTCGGCACGCCCCACGGCGACCATCTCCTCTTGTCGGTTGAGCCCCATATCGTCAGCACGGGTTTGCCCAGTCCGGCCGCTATGTGCATGGCCCCGCCGTCGCAACAAACGACCATTGAAGCCATGCTCAGGACGGCGATGAGTTGCTCGACGCTCCGAGTCCTATACGCTATCGGCTCTTTCTTCATCGCGCCCGCGAGAGCGGCCGCTGCCTCGTCGTCCCCGGGATGCAAAGGGTTGTCCTTCTCACCCGGAGACCAAAGCAACAGTACGCGATGGCCCGGCCTGCCTTGAATCACGTCGGCCAGCGCCTTAAACCTCTCTACAGGCCACCTGTTTTGCGGCCTTCTCGAGCTTATGTGGATTGCGATGAGTCTGTCGCTTTCATCAATACGTGTTTTAAGATATGCCCGTGCTTTTTGAACCTCTATTTCATCGGGCTTGACCAAGAGCGGAAGCTCAAGCCCCTCCTTTATGCCGAGAGGCGCAAGGAGCCGCATCATGGCCTGAACCTCATGTATCGGCTTATCTCCTTGAGGCGCGTCAATAGGGTGCGTATAGACAATGGCCTTGCCTATGTTGCCTGCGAAGACAGGCCCGATCCTCATCCTTGCGCCGGTCAACAGCGCGAACCGGGCAAGCCTTGAAGACGGGGCGTAGCCGCAGGCTATGCTTACGTCAAACGAGGCCCTTCGTATTTTTCCTATGAGCCGCAGGTTGTCGAGCCACACCGTAAACCTGCTTCCGCCCGATTGATGTTTGAACTTTTCGTAGACGTATACGTCGTTTACATCAGGGTTGTTACGCACCACTCCGGCGTTATAGGAGTTGACGAGCAGAGCTATGCGGCACCTCGGATATTTTATACGAACCGCCCTTATGGCCGGCGTGGTGCATACAAGGTCGCCGATATTGTCGCGCCGTATGAAAAGGACGCTTTTAACGTTCATCAGCCTCACCATGACCTTGCCGAAGGTCCGCGGATAAAACAACGCATACCGCGGCAAAGCTCATCATCAGCACGCCGTAAGACTCCTCCCACAGTCCGTTGGAGAAGTTGATGAGCACGTAACCGAGGAACACGCCGGGAACGGCGTATCTCAAGAATAGTCCGCCGGTCGAGGTTCCTCGCCCAAGTCTGACGGCATTGAAACCCTTTACGATAACGGTAGCCCAGAAGAACACGAAGGCGACAAGGCCGGCAAGACCGACCTCAAAGAGTATCTGAAGAGGCAGGTTATGCGGGTTTGCCGCGCCGTATCCTGCTTGACTGAAATACAGATGCGTCCTGCCAGACTTGTCCCATTTGTCGTCGAGATAGCCGTTGTCCTTTGCCACGAGCGCTATCTTTTTCCAGCCGTAGCCGTGTCCTATGATCGGTCTTTCTTTTATCATATCCACTACGCCCGACCAGATGCTCGCCCTGTCGTTCCATCCAACAGAATCGTTGCTGACGTAGTTCGCCGGATTCAACAGCGTCCTGTACCTGTCAAACGACCCGGGCTTGGCGTAAAAAATGCCCGCGCCTGCGATCACGCAGACGATGAGTCCGGCGGCAAGATAACGATAACGTTTGGCCATAATCGTTATAAGCATCGAGGCGGCAAGGATGGCGACGACCTGACTCCTGTGGTTATTCAAAATGGACAGGACGAGCTCGATGAGGATGAAAAACGCTAAGGCGCACTTGACCGTAAGAGAGTCCTTTGACGCAAACAGATACGCAACCGCAAGCGGGATGAAGAATACCGCGTTAAGCGAATACCCGCCTAAAAACGGCGCCTCCTTCAATGAAAGCCAGTTGAACAACTCGCTCATGTCGTAGTTCAATAATATCACCACGCTCAAGACGGCAAACCCGGCGAACATGGCGTAGAAGATATGTCTTAGCGCGTCAAAGGTCTTATGCTCTCCGATGATGACGAAAAACACGACGGCCTGATAAAGAAGATTTTTCCTTATGGCGTTGAAGCTCTCCAGTTGATAATGACTCAAGAGCGCGCTGAGCAGCGCGACAAAGGCAAGGATGATGAAGGCGCGCACCGTCCAATCCCTGCTTGAGACCTTAGTCCTGCCAGATAAAAGTCCAACGACAAAGAACAGGAACATGAGCCCAAAGGCAATCTCCCTTACGCTCGTGAACCTTTCAAACGGTTGGAAAAATAGATAGACGAGCAGAAAGACCCTTGCAAGGGCGTACCTCTCGACATATCCGGCAAAGGCGTCAAGTAGTCTCATCGTGTCCTCTCACGGTCACGGTTCACGGTCACGGTATTTAGCGCCCTCTTCATCACGTCGTCAACCGATATGCCGGTTACGCAGCGCGCATCGAAGAAGCGGCACTCATAAGGCGTTTTGAAGGTATGGGAGCACGGTATGCACTCCAGATCGTTTCTCTGCACTATCCGGCTTTCATGGCCTATGGGCCTTTGATCCCGCATGTCGCACGGCCCGGCAATATCAATGACCGGCACGCCGAGGGCGTCGGCCATGTAGACCAATCCGGTGTCAACGCCGATTACAAGGGAGAGCTTTCTTATCACGCTCGGCAGCTCTTCAAGCGTCAAAGCGCCGCACAGGTTCTCTACCCGTGCTCTTCCGTTGATTGTGTTGATAAGCTCTATTGCCGCGCTCCGCTCCTTTTCCATGCCGAAGAGGCATATCACGGCGCCGGTTTCGTCAATGATGCGCCGCGCAAGGGCGAGGAAGTTTTCCCTGCCCCAGTCCTTCATGGCGTTGCCCGTGCTGAGCACGATGCCCACGCGCGGCCTCGTCTCGCCCTTGAGAAACAAGGCGTACTTATCCCGCGCCAAGGACGACTCGAACAACTCCCTTGTCTCGATGAAGTTTGCAACGCCGATATGTCTCAGAGCCTTCAAACAGGTCTGTGCCGAGGTCTGCCCTGACAGATGATACTCGACGTTCGTATTGAGGTTCAACAGCTCCTTGAGGGTCCTGCCTATGAAGTCCGGGTACACGGCAATCCTTTTCGGTATCAGCGCCCATAGCGCGATCAGGATGTTCGCGGCGCTCGGTGAAAGTATCAGCGCGGCTGAATACCGTTTTCCAGCTATCATGTACGCGGCCCTGAGCTTGCCGAAAAAACCCCACGTCTCCTTCAATACGATTATCTCGTCAACACGCGGATTATTCCTGATAAGCGGCGCGGTTGTCGCGGTTGCAACCACCCCCAAACGACAGTCTGGAAACTCCCGCTTTATCTCCCTGAAGACCGTGGTGGCGCAAACCATGTCGCCTATCTTTGCGGTCTGGAACACAAGAACGGAAAAACCCTTGCGCCTTGAGACAAGCCTTGACGCCGACCATATAAACGGGTACAGGACAAAGGACAAGATGGCGTATATCACCGGAAAACCTCGGCAATGACCGCCTCAACGCCCGAAACGTATCTATCCATGCCAAACAGCGCGCTCACCCGCGCCCTTCCGGCCTCTCCCATTGTCTTCAAACGTGTCCTGTCCTTTATTATCTCAGCCAGCGCTTTGGCAAGGGAGGCCGCGCCCTCCTCCTTGACCACCATCCCTGTTACGCCGTGGTCTATCAATTCACTTGCCCCGGCAACGTCAAAGGCTGCAACCGGCTTGGCCATGAGCATGGCCTCAAGGATGACCCTCGGAAGCCCCTCCTTTTCAGAAGCCAGCACGAATATATCCATCGCGTTGATATACGAAAGCGCATCCGTGCAAAAGCCGGTGAAGACGGTCTTATCTCCGATACCCGTCTTTGTCGCAATATTCTTCAGCCTTTGCATCTCAGGGCCGTTGCCGACTATGAGCAACCCGCCAATAGAGCCTTGCATGACGGATACGGCCTCTATGAGCATGTCAACCCGCTTTCTCTTTACCAATGACCCGACCGTGCCGAGCACGAGCGCCTCTGTGCTTATGCCGAGCCGTCTCCTTACGTCGTCTCTGTCCTCAATCGGCCTTGCGCTCAGGTCTATCCCGTTATGCACCACCACGCATTTGTCAGGCTCCACCCCGCTTACAATAAGGCTGTCCCTTACGCCGTTGGACACGCAGACGACCTTTGCCACGTGATCGTTAACGGCCTTTGCCTCCATTGCGTTAAGCCTCGTCTCTATCCTTGTGTGCTGAACGCACGGCACTCCAACGACGGATGCGGCCAATATGCCTTCAAGGTTGGACGACGGCTGATTGTTCATGTAGAGGCCGTCAAACCCTTTCAACTCATCCGCGATTGTCTCTGAGGCCGGGACTATCCTGTGTTTATAGTCGAGGTTGAACAGGTATTTTTTTTTAAGAGCCGCGCTTAAGGACAGCGCCGCCCTTCCCGCCTCTCGCGCCGCTTTGACTCCGATTCCAGTGCGCGGCCTCTCGATGAGTTTGAACGAGACGCCAAGCCTCTCGATCTCGGTCTTTACGTCGGAGTCCTCGCCTTTTTTATAGTTGTCGTAGAAAAGAACCGAAAAGGCGAACCTCTTACGGTCTGCCCTCTTCAACAGCTCAATGAGGCTGTTGGTCCCGCCGCCCCACTCCTTGCCGGTATCGAGTACGAGGATCTTTTTCATTATCACCCACTATTGACGAAGGCCGCTCAAAAACGCTCAGATGCAAGGCGTCAAGGAGCGACGAATGAGCCCAGCGCCACTTTGCTACACGAAGGAATTTGTCAAGCAACATGCTTTCGTAATCCAAAGTGGCGCTGGGCGCAGTGAGGAGCGACGCAGACAACGCCGCAGATGGGCGTTTTTCAGCGGCCTGCTAACACGTCGTAGGCTTCGCTCACTATCCGCGCAACGTGGTCGTAGGTATACGCAACCGTTACATGGGCATAGCCCTCGGATGCGACACGCTCGCGCTCATCGTCGTGCTTCAGGAGATGCGCCAGTTTCGTCCTGAACTCTTGAACGCCTTCGTAGACGGCGACATGTTTGCCCGGCTCCACAACCGAGGCCAGGTCCCTTGAACCGTCGGTCAAGAGGCAGGCGCGGCACGCCGGAACCTCGAGGACGCGCATGTTCATGCCCGTGCGCTTGGCCGCCTCCTCGCCCCAATTCGTTATATTAAGCACAACCTTTGTCTCGCCGTACAATCGGGTAAGAGACTCGCCGTGGATGTACGCTCCTTTGAACGCTCGTCTCACCGGCGCGTTGAAGATATTCTTCTTGAGCCACTTCGGGCCGTATATCACGCCGTTGGACGAAACCTTCAGAGCCTCCTCTATAAACCTCTGGCGCATATCCGACCGGCCTCCCACGAAACACCAGTCAAATCGTTTTTTACAGTCCACGGGATGAAATGCCTTCGTGTCAACCGAATGAAAGAGCAGGGCCGCGTTCTTTATCCCCCTTTTTCGCGCCTCATCAACGCACGACGAATTCATGAAAAAATATTTATCGAAGAGGTCTATCTCCTTGAACGCCTCCGACTGCCTCTCCTCGCGCTCGACCCACCAGCCGAAAAGAGACGCCTTCTTCTTGACCTCGATGAGGGCCTCCTCCTTGAAACGTATGCCGCGTATCAGCAAGACGAGATCGGGCGCAAAGGCGTTGACGGCCTCGACGAGCTTTAAGCTTCTATAGTTGAGGTGCGCTTTAGGATGTTCCGAAAAAAAAGACCTGTCCTTGGGCAGCAGCCTCAGATTGTGCGCCGTCTTATTCACATGATGGATGACGTACCTGTCGAACAGGGTGTTCTCATCGGCATAGAGACATTCGGCCTCGACGCCCATCGCATTGAAGGCGGCCTTCAGGTAGTCGGCTATCGGCGGCCTTGACGAATAAACAAGGAGCGCCCTTTTGAGTTTTGTCACGCTCCACTCCCGCCTTTATGCGCTAATACAGTCTTTACCGCCGCTTGAACCTCGTCAACCGTTATCGCCTCCATGCACCTCTGATACTTGCACTTCTTGCTTGAGCACGGGTCGCACGTCCTCGGCTTTTGTATGACGACGTGCCTGCCCTTGTCATAGAGCGGCCCGGTTCTCCGGTAGTCCGCCACCGCGTATAAAGCAACGACCGGAGTCCCTGCCGTAATCGCTATGTGCATGGGCCCGGTATCGCCGGTAACGAGACACTGGAGCCTTCTTATGAGAGGCGCAAGTTCAACGAGGCTCAAGCGGCCCGCGATGCTTATCGCCCTTTCTCCTATGCCCGCGGCAATCCCCTCGCACAACGCGGCCTCGTTTGGAGAGCCTGTTATGATCAATCGCGCTGAAGGGTATACATCGACAAGCCTCTTGCCCAGTTCTATAAACCTGTCCGGGAACCACTGCCTGCTTATCGTCGAAGCCCCGGGCTGGAATCCAATGAGCAGGTCTTTTTCCCCAACGCCCTCCTTCGCAAGAAACGCCTCAACGCCCGTTGTGGAGTCGGCGTTGACGAAAAGCTCCATCCTTACGTCGGTAGTATCGCAGCCGGCCAGAGCCGTCGTCGCAAGCCGCGCCTGTATGCCGTGTCCGAGGCCGTCCCACGCGACAACCGGCGCATTGTTGGCAAGCAGAAAGTTATAAGCGCTGTTGTTCGGCAGTTTCATTATAAAGCGCGCCCCTGCAAGATAACATATCGGCGTTGCCTGCGGCTCGTTGCCGTGCAGTATGAGCGCCAGATCGAAGTTGAACGGCTTTAGCTCCCTTATGGTCGCAAAGAATCTCTTATACCCGCCATGATACAACACCACCCTGTCAAGGTACGGGCTGTTGTCGAAGAGCGCGGCGTTGTCCGCGTTGAAGAGCGCGACGATCCTCGCCGATGGGTATCTCCTCCGAACGGCCCTTATGGCCGGGGTCGAAAGAAGCGTATCCCCTATGGCCGTGGACGACACGACAAGGATATTCTTTACCTCGCCCGGCGCGAACCACTCCATGCCGGTCTTTCGCCTGTCAACGGCCTTCAAGAATCTGAGATACAGATACAATAGATTGTCGATCGGGGCAAACCTCATAAGCCACGCTTCCTGAAGGCGGAGTATATACCGGAGAGCAACGGGTTGGTGTATACCTTGAGCCTTGATTCAAGCCATCGCGGCCTGTCCCTTACCGCAATCCTGTTTATGGCGAACACGTCCGCGCCTTGCCTTACGACTCCATGCCGCGTGGTGAATATGGCCTTGTAACCCGCCTTTTTCGCCGCGCCGACGGCGTTGTCCGAAAAGAGACCCTTTGGCCAACAGAGGTACGGACAGTCGTGCCCAAACTCGGCCTCTATCGCGGCCTTGGACGAGACGAGTTCCTTGGCAAGCGCAACGTCATTCAACTCATCGCATAGGGCATGGGCAGCGGTATGAGAGTAAAACCTGACGAGGCCGCTTGCCTCCATCTCCCTTGCCATGTCCCAGTTCATTATCGCCTTATGAACCTCGCCCGCCTCAATGCTTTTTATGGCCTGCCTGTGGCGCAACGGATTTCCACCGCTCTCGTCTATCGCCGCCCTCTTTTCGGCGCTTGAAGCGGCCTGAGAAGCGGCAAGCCACGACGTTACGGCAAAGATCGTCGCCTTAACGCCGTACTTTTGAAGGAGCGGCCATGCAAAGACATAGTTGTCCAGATATGCGTCGTCAAAGGTTATCGCAATGGAGCCGGGGCATACCTCCCGCTCCCCGCGCATAAACGCAACTACTTCATCGAGACTGAGCGTCTTGTAACCCGCCTCCTTTATGAACTTCAACGAGCGTTCAAACGCCTCCGGCGTAATCGTTATCATGTCTCCGGCGTTTGTATTGACGTGATGATACATGAATATCGGTATGACCGGCATCACCTCAAACCCTCTTTCGCCTTGCCTCAAGCAAACCGTTGTACAACTCGAACATGCCCCTTGCCATCGCGTCCATTGAAAACGATCTCTCCACCATTGCCCTGCCCGCCTCTCCCATCTGAGCCGTCTTTTCCCTGTCCTTCAATAAATTTATTATCGCTCCCGCAAGGGAAGCCGCGTCCTCCGGCGGAACCAAAAGCCCCGTAACGCCGTCGATGACCGCCTCGCCCACGCCCCCGACGTTCGATGCAATGACCGCCTTCTTCATTGCCGCTGCCTCAAGTATCGAAGTCCCAAGCGCCTCCTGAAGCGTCGGCAAAACGAAAAGGTCTATAGATGAAAGCACGGCTGGAACGTCCTTTCTCAAGCCGAGGAGCTTGACGCTCTTGCCTAGCCCAAGGCTCTTTATCCTCTCTTCTATGTTTGACCGCTGAGGCCCGTCCCCGGCAAAGACGAAGACGGCTGAGGGGAAGGATTCAAGCGCCATTGGTATGGCCTCAAGCAGAACGTGATGCCCCTTTTTCTTCCTCAGGATGGCGACCGTGCCGACGATTGGAATCTCGCTGTCCAGCCCAAGCTCTTGCCTCAACGTACCCGGCGCGGAATCGGGGTCGAATATCTTGAGGTCAACCCCGGTCGGTATGGATACGACGCGATTCGCGTTTATCCCCTTTTCGTCAACAAGATACCGCCTTACCGCGTCGCTCACCGTCACCACTATATGCGGAAGGAGCGAATAGCTCATCTTCGAGGTTATGGGAAGCGCCAAGTGCCGCGTCCTCACAATTATCGGCCTTGAACTCGACAACCTTCCGGCAACGGCAAGAAGCAGGCTGTCGTCCCCGCTATGGGTGCTTACCACGTCAACCCTCTCCTGCTTTATAAGCTGAAGGCAGAATAAGAGCGCGGATATGTCCCGGTTGGAGCGCATCCGGTGCGTCCTTACGTCCAAGCCGTTCGACGCTGCCTTTTCCCTGAGCCTGCTGTCCGGCTTGCAGACTATTATCGGACGCGCCCCGAGTCTTTTCAAGCCGAGACATTCATGGAGCGTCCTGTTTTCCTGCCCGCCCCATCCAAGGGAGGATTCGGAGTGCAACACCGTAAATTCCCCTCTCATCTCCCCATGCGCTCCAGTCTCACGACAAGATGATCTCCAAGGAGCGCGTCCTTGGATGACAAAACCCTGAGCAGAGACGCCTTGGCTGAATCTTTTTCAGTTTCAAGGGCCCTGCCCATGCCCCCCATGCAATAGCTCGCCTTTAGCAGGGGATACAACAGATAGGCCGATCTCTTGTATCCCGACGCCTTGATCTCCTTGAGCTCAAAGCCGGCGCGTACGCCAAGGCCCATTATCTCGACAAGAGAGACGGCGTTGAAAACAACCTTGTCCCAACCCTTCTTTTCAACGATTGTCCTTATCGGCTTGAAACCCGGATAATAACCCCTTCTCAGAAAATACAGCCTTGACGAAGCGTTCAATATGTTCGGCAGGCTCAGTATGAGGCTTCCGCCTTTTTTAACGAGCCGGGTAAACTCCCTGAACAACTTGGCGTGGTTTTCAAGATACTGGAGCGATTCACTGCAAAGCACATAGTCGAACGCATCGCCGATGAACGGCAGATTTTCGTTCAGGTCCGCCCTGACAAATCTTCCCTGCATGGTAGTCGCCTCGTACAAATCGAGCGCGACGACCCTGAACCCGGCCTCCTTGAGCGCAGAGCCTATGGCGTCCGTGCCTGAGCCCGCGTCAAGAACCAGACCTCGTTCCAACCCGTCCATAAATTCCAATACGCTCATCTGATGGCGTTTCATTGAAGATCACCTTGCGCGTTGCCCTTGAGCATGGCAATGACCGCCTTCAAAACAACATCCGGATCAAGCTCGTCAAGACACCTGCTCTTCTTCGTGCCGTTGCATCCGTCCTTGCCGCACGGCGCGCAGTCCCACGGCATCTGTATGACGAGGTTGCGCCCGAACCTTTGCGTCCCGTTCCTTTGCGGGTACGGAGACCAGATACCCGAGGCCGGGGCGCTCTTGTTGGCCGCGAACCATGCGCCTATCTCTTTATTGTCCCACGGCCCCCAATCGAACGCGCCTGAAGGGCCGAACACGGCCGCAACCGGCGTCCCGACCGCGGCGGCTATGTGCATGGGCGCGGAATCAACGCCGAAAAAAAGAGCGGCGCGCCTTGACAAAACGCTCATCCGCTTCAACGTGAGCGCGTTCAATATGTCAACCGGGCGGCTCTTCACAACCTTCAATATCGCGGCGATCATGGCGCGCTCCTTGTCAGCCGGGCCGGAGGTCAACACGGTCTTGAAGCCCTCGCGCGATAGTCCGTCAATCAGATGAGCACAGCCATCGGCGGTCCAGCATTTGAACAGCCAGCGCGAGACAGGGTGGATATGCACGTAGCGCTCGCCCGGCCGTATCCCTCTTTCCTCAAGCGCCATTTGAACATACGCCTCATCCTCTTGAGAGGCATGGATGTCAACTCGCAGATCGTTCGTATCGACGCCGAATGAGCGAAGAACGCCGAGATCGCGCAGCACGTTATGAAGCCTGATTGACGGCCTTTCGGCAAGATGCGTATAAAGCAGCCTCTTCCCTGCAAAGCCCTCTCCAACGGGATCGTAACCGAGCCGATACCTTGCCCCGGTTAAAAATCCAAGAAACGCGGCCCTGTCCCCTCCGGTCAAGTCCACGGTCATGTCAAAACGCCTTCCTCTCAAAGCGGCCGCCTGTTGCACCTGATGCAAGCGCTTCAATCCCGATGCGCCCCTGTCAAGGCTTATGACCTCGTCAACAAGGGGATTCTCCGTCAACATCTCTTCGGTGCCGGGGTTTACGAGGACTGAGACGCGGCTGGCCGGAAAACTCTCTTTAAGCGCCCTTATGGCGGGGACACACAAGAGCACGTCCCCTATGTGTCTGAGCTTTATGACGAGTATGTTCTTTACGCCGGGAAAATCGTTCACGGTTCACGGTCGCGGTTAACGGCCTTCATCTCCTTGAGCTTTGCGTACTTGGCAAGCGTGTACGCCGCGTACAACATGCTGAGCGTTATCCCGACCGAGCCGTCGAGAAAGCCGCGCTTCAACACGAACATCTTGAGGAACGTCGCCAACGGCCTCAACAGCAGATCGAAGACCGTGGCGCTCCTGCCGTCCTTTTTCATCTGCTCCGCTGCAAGCGTCGAATACCTTTGCATCCTGTCAAGGTAATCGCCCACGTCCTTGTAAGTATAATGGATGAGCGGATTTTTCAGATACCCGACCGCGCCGTTTACCACAACGGCCTCATGCACGGCCCGCTCCGAGAACGCGCCGGCGTCTTTTCTATAAAGCCTCAGATTATAATCGGGATACCAGCCGCAATGACGTATCCAGCGTCCGCCAAAGTGGTTTTTTCTCGGCACGTAATATCCGTCCGCGTCCCCTGACGATATTGCCTTGAGTATCTCATCCCTCAGCTCAGGCCCTACCCTTTCGTCCGCGTCAACGTTCAATATCCATCCGCCTCGCGCCCGCGAGGCAACGAGATTCTTCTGAGCGCCGAAGCCGAGCCACTTATCATTGAAGACCAGAGCGCCGCGTGAGCGGCAGATATCCACGGTCTTGTCAACCGAGCCGGAATCGCTCACCAAGACCTCGCCGGCCCATTTGAGGCCGTCAAGGCACTCACCGATGGACTCTTCCTCGTTCAGGGTTATTATGGTAACGGAAAGTCCAGTCACGGTTCAGGGTTGAAAGTACGGTTCATGGTTCATAGTTCAGGACGCGGGATGCTCCACGCACCCATCCTGTGTTGTGGACTCTACTACTACGCATGCCTCAAAGCTACCCTTACCTCACAGCGGCTTGGCCTCTTCAATCAACATGACCGGGATATCGTCCTTTATGGGATAGACGATGGCGCATCTTTCGCAGACCAGTCCGTCCTTGCCGTCGTTCAAGCGCACCTTGCCCTTGCACTTGGGGCAGGCCAGAATATCGAGCAGTTCTTTATCTATTGCCATACAGCCTCCATGAAATACCTGTTTTTTTACGCCCGCGCATCACGACAATGTTGCCTTTACGGTCGCGGCTCACGGTCGCGGCTCACGGCCTTTAAGGGCATCCCGCCCATCCTTATATACTCCACGCCGCCGATGATGCTCACTATCGCCGTAATGGCGAACCAGATGAGAGAGAGCGTAACGGCTTGCTCCTTTGTCGCGCCGGCCATCGGAAAAAGAAATATGAACGCCCCCTCGCGGATGCCGAGACCGGCAAGCGAGAGCGGCAGCATGGATATTACGGTGGTAAGCGGTATAAGCAGAAAGTAATACCCAAGGCTTATGCCGATGCCGAGTTGAACGCCGAGAAGATAGTAGCCGATGATGACGCCTGACTGCACGAAGAGCGAACAGAGGAATATCTTTACGAGCACTCCGGGGTGTTTCTTGTAGCTCATCAGCACGTTGTAGAAGGCGTCTATCTTCTTGTTGATGCCGTAGAAATGCACCTTTGACAGCAACCACATTACGCGGTTATGTAGCCCCTCCACCCAGATGACGAGGCTCAACGTTACAAAAGCGCCGATGAGGAGCGCGAGGAACACCGGCAGCGCCGTGCCCTTTATGAGCGCCCAACCGGGAATAAGAGCCAGCGCGGTCAGCGTCATAAGCGCGGTAAAGCCCGAGTACCTGTCCATAAACATGGATGCAAAAGAGACGTCCCCCCTCTGAGAGGACTTGTAGAGGAAATACCCTTTCACGAGGTCTCCGCCCACCATCGTCGGCAGGAAGTTGTTGAAAAACATCCCGATGAAGTATATCGAGAGGAGCTTGAAGTACCCGACCTCCATGTCCTTTTTAAGCACTATTGACCAGCGATAGGTCGACACCGCCTGAGTGCAGACAAAAAACAGCGCGATAAGGACGATGACGTGCGGCTTGACCGATATGGCCGTCCTCCAGAAAAGCGCCATGTCGAGCTTGCTGAACAGGACGTAGAGTATGAAGCCGGATACGCATATCTTCAAAAGAACGGAGAGGACATTCTTCACTTGCCGAGCACCTTCCTTACCGTGTATATGGGCTTGCCCTGCGATTCGTGGTAGACCCGCGCAAGCATCTCTCCCAACAGCCCCATTATGACGAGCTGAACGCCTAATATGATAAAGAGCACCGCAAGGAACAGAAGCGGCCTTGAGCCGATGCTCCGGCTCATTACAATCTTTTCAAAGCTGAGATACAGACCGAGCGCAAAACCAATGACGCCCAACAAAAGCCCGGCCGAGCCGAAGGCGTGTATGGGGCGGGTGGAAAAACTCTGCAGGAACTTCACTGTGATAAGGTCGAGTATGACGCGGACGGTGCGCGATATGCCGTACTTGGACCTGCCGAACTTTCTCGCGTGATGCGTGGTTTCCACCTCGGTTATCGAGGCCCCTACCCAGCTCGCCATCGCCGGTATGAAACGGTGCATCTCGCCGTAGAGCCTTACGTTTTTGATGACCTCTTTTCTGTATGCCTTGAGCGTACAGCCGTAGTCGTGCAGATGCACACCGGTAACGCTCGATATGAGCTTATTGGCAAGGATGGACGGCAGCCTCCTCGACAAGAACTTATCCTGCCTGTTCTTTCTCCAGCCGCTGACCACGTCGTGCCCCTTCATCTTCTCGACGAGCTTTGGGATGTCATTGGGGTCGTTTTGCAGATCCGCGTCCATCGTTATGATGATGTCGCCGCTCGCGTGCTCGAACCCGGCGGCCATTGCCGCGGTCTGGCCGAAGTTTCTCCTGAACGAGACCACTACGACCGTTGGGTCGCTCTTTTGTATCCCCTCTAACGCGGCAAATGAACCGTCCTTACTGCCGTCGTCAACGAACAGTATCTCGTACTTTCTTCCAAGCCGCTCCATCACGTCCTTTATTGAGCGGTAAAGATGCGGGATGCTCTCCTCTTCCTCGAATACCGGTATGACTATTGAAATCGTCTCTTCCAACTCAAAACCTCTCGAATCCGCTTTTTTTTGCGCCCTTAAAGCCGTAGCACCTGAATATCGAAAACTCCTTGAGCGCAGACATCCCTCTATAAATGAAGAACGTCTCCTTGGCGCAACTCTCAAAGGTATCGGCAACGGATGAATCTATCTCGCTTGCCCCGCCCTTGACGTACACGGCGTTATAACCCTTGAGCCCTTCGTATCCGGGCCACAGGTCGTACTGGTTCATGCGCCTTGTCCCTGTGTCCGCGTTATACGTTACGGGATTGCCCGGCGTGTAAAAGGCCAACTCGCTCGCTATCTGATAGGTGTCGCTCATGACGAACACGTCGCCATGTTTTTCCATCTCGGATTTTACCCTGCCAACCCGCAAGCCGAGTTCTTTCCAACCCATGACCCTGTTGAACGGCGGCCCCTTCAAAAACCTTCCCGCGCCCGCCCATTCGAGCGGCATGGGCAGATACACGAGGATTGTGGCCAAGAGCGCGATTATCACGCCGATGGCCGCTATGCCGCGCACGAGGCCGCGCTCTTTTCGACTATGTGCCCTTGCGGCCGTCTCTATGGCCCATACCGCGGACGGAAGCGCGACCACGTAAGAGGCTATGGCCCAGTTGCCCTGCACCTTGCCGCGCACCGAGGCAACAAGAAAAAACAAAAAAAGCGGCGCGGTGGTAAAAAACGCAAGTTTTAGGGCGCTTTCCCTGTATCTGAAGCCGTCCGTAAAGCACCTTGCCACGCCCCAGACAAGGCCGACGAACACGATGGGCGTTATGAGCAAAACCTGAGAGGCGACAAACTCAAGCGCCGTCATAATGGAGTAGGCCGCGTCGCTTGCGTGGGCATGACCCAAGGTGTGCCGTATTGTAACCTGTCCGTGCGAAATATTCCAGTAGATTACAGGGGTTACGACAAGAAGGCTTAAGAGGCCGGCGATATACGGCGGCCTCCTCCTGAGCCAGAACCTGTCTTTATACGAAAACAGCATGTAGAGCAAAAGGCATGGATAGATAAGGAGCGTCGTATATTTGCCCATGAACCCAAGCCCGATTGAGATGCCGGCAAGATACCAGAAAAGACCGTCCCTTCTTTGAAGCGCCTTCATCAGGCAATAGACAGCGGTAATCCAGAAAAAAATAAATACAACGTCGGTCGTCATAAGCACGGCCCCGACCGCGAATATCGGGATGACGTTTGCAAATATCGCGCCGTAAAACCCTGCCTTCTCGCTCTTGAACATATCCCGGCCGAGAAGATACAACATCCATGACGAGGCCGTGGAAAACAGGACGGCCCCAAGGCGGACGCCGAGCGCCGTATCCCCGAATATGCCTGTAAAGAACGCGATTACATATGCAACCGCCGGGCCTTTGCTGTAATACGAAAGGTCCAATCGCCTGCTCCACTCCCAGTAGTGAGCCTCGTCGGGCGACAGGTCGAACGGCCCATAGCCTATATAGACGAGCCTCATGACGGCGAATAAGGCCAATATGACAAGGAGCGTGATTTTATTGTTTATCATTCGATGTCGTCGACTACAACCCTGTTTTTCTCGCGCCTGCGCGTATACTCGGCCACGGCAAACTTCTCAAGCCGCGCAAAACATAGCGCGACGATCGTGCCGAGCATTGCCCCGACGGTTATGTCAATCGGGTAATGCACCCCTACGTAGACACGTGAGTAGGCGACCGCAAAGGCGATCGCCAGAAACAGCGGCTTAAACCTCCCGTACCTCATGGACAAAAAGACCATTGCCGCGAATATGTTCGTTGCATGGCCCGACGGCAAAGAAAACGAGGACCTGCAACCCGCGACAAGCCGCGCATAGTCAAGGGCGTTGCACGGCCTGACGCGCATGATGAGGTGCTTGAACTGGTTGCAGAGCAGGTCGGCAACCAGCACCGTCAACACGAGGACGACAAGCCCCATCCTGTCCTTGCGCTTGCCGAGTATAAGCACCAGCGCCATTGCCGCAACTATCGCGCCCGTGAAGTTGAACTTCTCGGTAACGAAAAGCATGAACGGGTCGAGCCAGACGGCTGAAAGAGTCCCGTTGATGATATGAAAAAGCCATACGTCAAAACGAACTATTGCGCCCATCAAGATTGTTTGCCCCCATGCTCCTCTATTGTATTTAGGTTGCCTCTAAAAATTAGAAAGTTTTTCCGAGTTCGAGGAAGGGCGAAAATAAAAAGCGCAGCATATACGCTAATATGTGAGCATTGGGCCAACCGCAAAAGCGCGGTTAGCCTCGGTAAGGAATTGCTCATTTTGAAAGCGCGTCTTATCGCGCCTGCGGCGCGAGCCGACGGGCAACCGATCTATTTTCGCCCTGACAAGGAAATCGGGAAAAATAGCAATTTTTAGAGGCAACCATTAACCGCTTTCATCACCTCATCCACGGTTATTCCGCTCATGCAAACCGGGTCCGCGCAGGTACGGCGAAAACACGGCGAGCAGGCGAGGCCCCTTCTTATGACGATGTGTCCTCCTTCGCAAGGGTAAGGCCCTGTCCTCGTCGGCGAAGTCGGACCAAAGAGCGCGACTACCCTTGTCCCGACGGCCGCGGCCACGTGCATGGGGCCTGAATCGACGGTAACGGCGAAACGAGCGCCTTTGGAGAGCGCGGCAAGCTCTGCAAGTCCGGTTGCCCCGGCCATGTTTACGGCCTTATCCCCGATATCGCGTTGCATGCGTTCAAGACGCGGCCTGTCGGAAGCGCCGCCTACAAGAACCGCATACATGCCCGTTGAACCGATGGCCGTCCTTGCCAATTGCACAAACGATGAGTCGCTCCAGAGCTTGGTTGCCCACCTTGCCGACGGACATACAATAAAATACGGAGAGCCTTCAGGGATGCCGAGCGCCTTTAGCTTGCCTTTAACCGTTGTCAGCGCATCGCCGGACTCGGCCATGTGAAATACGGGTTTCTCGACATCGCCCCCTGTCGCGTATCTTGCAAGGTCCATATACCTGTCTACCGCGTGTCTTTCCGGGTCGTAAGGAGGTAGTTTTTCATTCAAAAAAATGGAGGAACACTCCCTTGCGTTTGAAAAGCCGATCCTTCTTTTGCCTCTTGAGACCAACACCCAGACCGCGCTTTTTGCAAGCCCCTGAAAGTCGATCACAACGTCGTATCGCTCCCGGCTAAGCCAGCGCGCGGTCTTGATGTTCTTCTTTATGTCCTTTGCCCATCCGCGATTCTTGACGACTATGACGTTATCAAGCATAGGGTGTCCTCTCAATATCCCGCTTGCCGCCTCCTCTACGAGCCAGTCTATGCGCGCCTTTTGGCCGTTCCTCTCAAAACCGCGTCTCAAGGCCGCAAGCGCGGGAAGCGTATGCACCACGTCGCCGATTGAAGAGAGTTTTATTATGAGAACCTTGATCATCTGGTGCTTGCCGCACGGGCAATATTAATTTTCGTCAGCCCGGCTGTTTATTCCCTATTTAAAGTTCTTTGGCCTACCTTTCTTTCAAGAAAGGTAGGTCCGCCAGTATCATGTCAACGGCGCCGGACAGGTCGTCGGCCACGAAGTCCGGCGCAGGGTTTAATTTTGAAAGCTCCTTCTTACCGTCTCCTGTAAGCACCAGCACCGTCTTGACGTTCAGATTGCGTCCGAGCCAGACGTCCGACGCCTTGTCTCCCACGACGTAGGCGCGTGATAGTTCTATGCCGTGCTCGGCCACGGCCCTTTGAGCGAGCAAGGTCATGGGCTTTCTGCACGGGCAATTGTCATCGGGATGGTGCGGACAAAAATATACGGCGTCGATACGCGCCCCCGCGTCAACGCGCAAAAGCGCGGCAAGCCTATCGTTGACCGCCTCCACGTCCGCGCCGGTGAACATGCCTCTGCCTACGCCGGACTGGTTGCTTACAACAACCACCTTGACTCCGGCGTCGTTAAGCCGCCTTATGGCGCGCCCCGCGCCGGGGATAAGCTCAAGCGTATCCGGGTTTGAAACATAGCCCGTGTCCACGTTGATCGTCCCGTCCCTGTCGAGAAAGACCGTTGCGCCCTTTGCGTCAAGAAGACGCATGGACAGCCCCCTTTGCGCCTTTTTCAGAGGCGCGCATGAGCGCTTCAGCGGCCTCGATGACCATATCAACGCTCACCGAGGCAAGGCAATCGTAATGCCCGAACCTGCAGGTTCTCTTGAAACACGGACTGCACGGCACACGGTTGAGCACTGCGCGCGCATGAGCGCCCACGGGCCCGGTCAGGGCCGGGTCCGTCGAACAAAATATACCGATGGTCGGAACGCCAAGGGCAGAGCCAAGATGCATGGGGCCTGAGTCGTTAGCTATGAATATATCCAGCTCGATGAGCAATGCCATGAACTGCCTCAGCGTCAGCTTGCCCGCACAATTGACGCACGGGAAAGGCAACAACCTCTCCACGATGGAGACGGCCTCGACGTCCTCTTGAGCGCCAAAGATGATCGTTGCGGCATTGTGCCGTCGTCCGAGTTCGGCAACGGCCTTGGCAAAACGCTCAGGCAGCCATCTTTTTGCCTGCCCGTAGCTTGCGCCTGGAGAAACGCCGACAAGAGGCCGCCCGGCAAGGCCGTAGGTCTTCAAATACGCCTTTGCCCATTTGCGTTCATCGCGAGTTACGTAAAGACGCGGCCTTGGGGAGGCGTTGCCGCTTACCGCGCCTCCCATAGCCTCTATCAGATGCAGATAATAATAGACCTGATGAGCGGCCTTGATCTCCTTTGTCGCCGTAACCGCCTTGGTGAGGAGCGGCCCCCGCAGATCACGCGCAAAACCGATGCGCTCGGGGATCCCGCTTATGAAGGAAAGAAAGGCGGCGTCAAAGGCGTTCTGGAACAACACGGCAACGTCAAACCGTCTCTTCCGTATCTCGCCTGAGAGCCTTACCCTCCCGGCAATGCCTTTATGGGCGTCCTTGTCGTCATAGACCATTATATCGGTGACGTCCGGGGAGTTTTGAAAGACCGGCGCAACGCTCGGCTTTGCCAGAACGGTTATCGCGGCGACGGGATAAAGACGCCTCAGAGCGCCAAGCGCCGGCGTGCACAACACCGCGTCCCCTATCCAGTTGGGCGCCCTCACGATCAGGCATTTTTTTTCCTTGGCGGCCATAATTCTTTATTATAATATGAAATATGACTACGATGTCAATTTTAATAGTCCATTCTGCCAAATACTCCTTGAAAGCGCCTCGCATGAGTGCTATTATAGCGCCGTGAACAAGACCATTTCAGTCCTGATACTGGCCGTCTTTCTCCTGCCATTCTTCAGGCCGTTGGCCCATGCGGATATTACCGGCATGAAGGAGGTATGCGACTTATCGCACAAGGCAAGGCATTGCAAACACGGAAACAGTTGCCCAATGAACAAAAAAAGCGCCGGTTCAACGCATGAGCATCATGCAGGCGTTCAGGAGCGCGGCAAGGGTCACGACTGCCGCTCCTATTACAAGTGCGCCGCGACAAAGCAGTCCACTGACGCGGTTATCAGCGCTTTTGATGCCGTCTTTATCATAAGTATGCCGGCAGCAATCGGCTTTTTCACGCATCAGAGTCCTCTTGTTGCCTCATGCGAAACCGCATATCAAGACCCTCATATACCGGACCCTTACAAACCTCCTCGTTCATAAAGCCGACCACCGCCTTCATACGTCCGACACAGGTCTTTTCCATAGCAGGAAAAGACTATCGGCATCGGCGCGCCCGGCACAACTACTGGGCGCAATTGGATAACCTTGTCATCAGGAGGCTTACGATGTTGAAAAGATTCGTCGTCATCTTGTTTTGCGCCGCATGGTTTACCGTGCCTGCGCTTAAAGCCTTTGCCTGCGACTACTGCATACTCTCAACCGGCATCTCGCCGCTGGACACCATCAAAGGGAGCGGGATGCGCGTAAACTCGCGCTACACCCTTATGGACAAGACGTACAAAGGGACAGAGCAAATAAAGACCGACCAAAGGCCCAAGGAGGAGTTCTGGACAACCGAGATAACCGGCTTTTTCGGTGTAACAGAGGATACCACCCTGCTCGTGGTCGTGCCGCTTAAAAAGAACAAGACACGCGGACACCTGCACGTGCACGATGACGGGGAGATGGAGGTTGAAAGCATGAAAGGCAACGAGTCCGGCCTTGGCGATATAGCCGTGCTGGGCCGCTTCAACCTTTTAAGGCGCCATAACCTCGACTCCACGACGTCCGTTGCCGCTCTCGCAGGCGTCAAACTCCCTACCGGCAAAACCGACGGCAGGACAGAGGCTGGGGATGAGTTTCTGGACGCCCATATCCAGCTCGGCACCGGGTCAACCGACCTTCTTCTCGGCCTCTCCGCCTCTCACGCGGTACAAAGGCTCACGCTACTGGCCAACCTCCTTGGAAGCGTTACGGGCGACGGAAGGAGCGGCGAAGTCGAACACAACTACGGCAACATCTTAAACTATGACATTGGCGCGAAGTACAGG
>JACRCE010000016.1 GCA_016213015.1 Deltaproteobacteria bacterium
ATGAAAGCGTGTTCCTTGGCAAATTCCTTCGTGCAACAAAGTGGTGCTGGGCGCGGCAATCTCTAAGTTGTTGATTTCCTTGAAGACGAGATTCTACGCTGCGCGAGAATGACGGGTCGGCGAATTAATCAGAGCTTCCTTAACTACCGTGACCGTGAGCCGTGTAAAAAAGAGAAATCCTATAGTTGGCACTGCCTCTTCCGGTCATCTGCTTTGGATTTGGGTAAACTGAGGGCGCTCATCCGGCTTTTGGACTGGACATTAAGCTGCAACGTTCATATCAGCTTCGTGGCTGATATGATGTTCTCTGCTATGTCGCGCATCTTCTTGTTTTCCTTCTGGGAGTGGGTCTGGATGAGCTTAAAGGCGTCCTCCTCGGATATGCTGCATCGCTTCATCAGGATGCCCTTTGCGCGTTCGACGAGCTTTCTTGTCTCTATCGCGTCCTTTAGGGTGCTGACCTCGGTCTTGAGGCGCTCGAACTGCTCATACCGCGCCAGCGCCAGCTTTATCGCCGGCTCAAGCTGTTTTTTGGTTATCGGCTTGACGAGATAGGAGAAGACGCCCGCCTCGATGGCCTTTGCGGCCGCCTCATCGGACGATAGGCCGGTTATGAGAATGATAGGAACGTGGAGTTTGGCGGTTATGGCCTTTGCGGCCTCTATGCCGTCCATGACCGGCATCTTTATGTCCATGATGACGAGGTTGGGCTTGAGTTCATTGGCAAGGCTCGCCGCGTCTTGTCCGTTGGACGCTTCGGCAACTACATGATAGCCCATCAACTCAAGCTGGTGCTTTAGAAATATCCTTGACTTGGTGTTGTCCTCAGCTATCAAAACCCTGTTAGTCTGTGTTTCCATAATGCGGCTTTCTTTAAGACCCTGTAAGCGCTGTTGCTGAATATGGTGCCGAAGGGGGGACTCGGGTCTAGCTCCATGCTCCCGCATGTTCGCTTCGACCCCGGCCCTGCTCACTTCCGGTCGCGCTCCCGCGCTCCCTCATCCTCCCCAGCGCCACTTTGCTACACGAGGTGATTTGTCAAGCAATGCGTTTTCGTGATGCAAAGTGGTGCTGGGTCGGCGCTCGAAGGGCGTTCTCGTCACTTGACCCTTGTTCTAACATTTGGTGCCGAAGGGGGGACTCGAACCCCCACAGGTGTGACCCCACAAGAACCTGAATCTTGCGCGTCTGCCAATTCCGCCACTTCGGCCTCAAGAGCGTCAAAAAGCGACGCTGTCATAAGACTTGCAAAACCGTCGCTTTAACGCTATATTATCAAATCAACCGCTACAGAGTCGCACAAAAAATATTTACACGCAAGAAAATTTAAGTCAAGGGAGTTTTCAAAATGAAGTTTTTTATAGACACCGCAAATCTGGAAGAGATTAAGACCGCCGACGACTGGGGGCTTGTTGACGGCGTTACCACGAACCCGTCGCTCATAGCCAAAGAGAAGTGCGGCTTTGAGGAGCGCATAAAGGATATATGCTCGATAATAAACGGCCCAGTGAGCGCCGAGGCCATAAGCCTCGATGCGGCCGGGATGATAGGCGAGGGCAGAAAACTCGCAAAGATACATAAGAACGTGGTCGTGAAGATACCGATGACGCTCGACGGCATGAAGGCCGTCAAGAAACTTTCCGTGGAAGGCATAAAGACGAATGTAACCCTCGTGTTCTCTCCTGTGCAGGCGCTCTTGGCCGCAAAGGCGGGCGCGACCTACGTAAGCCCGTTCGTCGGCAGGCTTGACGACGTCTCTCACGACGGCATGGAGCTTGTAAGCCAGATACTTGAGATATACTCGGGCTACGCCTTCCAGACCGAGGTCATAGTGGCCTCCGTCAGAAACCCGCTTCACGTGCTCGACGGCGCGCTCATGGGCGCTCATGTGGCGACCATACCGTTTAACGTGTTGCAACAGCTTTCAAAACATCCGCTCACTGACATCGGCATAGACAGATTTCTGAAGGACTGGGAAAAGGTGCCGAAAGGCTGAAAGCGGTCCGTTGCTCCATTAAGTAAGACCCCTTACCGCCCAACGTTGCCTGTTGGCTCAAGGTAGCCTCAAAACAATCCATTGTGATGATAACCCACATCGTGCTGTTCAAGCTCAAGGATTCAAGTCAGGAGGGCATACGGAAGGCAAAGGATGTTTTATCAAACCTTGCCGGAAAGATACCCGTGTTGCGTTCTCTGGAGGTCGGCGCGGACATAGTGCGCTCTGAGAGGTCTTACCACCTTGCCCTTGTTGCAAGGTTTGACTCGCTTGCGGACCTTGACGCCTATCAAAATCACCCGGAGCACGTTAAGGTTGCAAACTACATGCGCGGCGCAAGGGAGAGCGCCATTGCCGTTGATTACGAATCCTAAACGAATGAAACCTACTATAAGAAAAATATTGGAGTTCATGAAAGAGACGGCGGGCGCGCCGCTCTCTCCCAACGAGCTTGCCCGCGCCTTGAAGGCCGGCAAGGAAGGCAGGAAGGGGGTCAAAACCGCGCTTGAGGAGCTGGTTTCAGCCGGGGAGCTTATCAAGACTCGCGGTGAGAAATACGGCCTTCCGTCAAGGATGAATCTTGTAACGGGAACCTTGACCAGCCACGCCGACGGATACGGCTTCGTATGCCCGGAGGAAGGCGCGGACGTGTTCGTAAGCGCCGGAGCGCTCTCAGGCGCCCTGCACGGCGATACCGTTATCGCGCGCGTCGAAGGCACGCGGCAGGGCGGGAAGCGTTCGGGCCGCGTCATCAGGATAGTCAACAGGGCGAATAAGACCGTTGTCGGGCGATTCGAGAGGATCAAAGGGCAGGCAATGGGGTTTGTAGCGCCTTCCGAAAAGCGGCTATTACTGAGGCTCATCGTTGCCGATGCCGACGCGATGGACGCTCAAAGCAACGCTATGGTGGTCGCCGAAATAACGAGGTGGCCTGAAAAGGATACTCAGGTAAGCGGCAGGATAACCGAGATACTCGGAGACCCTTCGGACGCCGACGTGGAGACCGAGGTCATACTGCGTAAATACGGCCTTCAAAGCGCATTCCAGCCGGAGGTTCAAGCCGAGGCGAGCGCAATAAACCTCTCGGTTGACGAATCCGACGTCGCCGGGAGGGTTGATCTAAGGAACAAGTTGACCGTTACTATAGACGGAGAAAACGCCAAGGACTTCGACGACGCTGTTTCAATCGAGAAGACGGCGCGCGGCTATAAGCTATTCGTATCCATCGCCGACGTAAGCCATTACGTGAGGCCAGGCACCCGCCTTGACGCGGAGGCGCACGCACGGGGCACGAGCGTTTACTTCCCCGGCAGGTGTGTGCCCATGTTGCCGGAGGCCCTTAGCAACGGGATATGCAGTTTGAATCCGCACGTTGACAGGCTTACCCTTACCGCTGAGATGGAGTTTGATGGTCGAGGCGTACCCGTTAAAAAAACCTTTTTCGAGAGCGTCATAAAAAGCGCTGAAAGGCTTACCTACACGATAGTCGCAAGGCTTCTGGAAGGCCAAGCGCCGGTCATCGAACACAGATTCGTGCGCCTTTTGCCGGAGTTGAAACTTATGGAGGAGCTTGCGGGCAAACTCCGCGAGCGCAGGAGCGAGGCGGGTTCGATAGACTTCGACCTTCCCGAGCCTGATATTATCCTCGACATCGAGGGCAAGGTGGAGGACATAGCAAGGGCTGAAAGGAACGTGGCGCACCGTATAATCGAGGAGTTCATGCTTGCCGCTAACAGGGCCGTTGCCGAGGAGTTTTCGTCAAGGGATCTGCCGTTCCTGTACCGCGTGCACGACGAGCCTGACGCCGAGAAGATAACCGAATTTGCCGAATTTGTCGGATCCCTAGGCCTTAGCCTCGAGTACGGCGAAGGGCGCGTCAAGAGTCCAAAGGCCCTGCAAAAGACGCTCAAGGCCGTGGAGGGCAAACCCGAGGAGCGGCTTGTAAACCACGTGCTCCTGCGCTCCATGAAACAGGCGGTCTACTCGGAGGTCAACCACGGCCACTTCGGCCTTGCATTTTCCGATTATACGCACTTTACCTCCCCCATCAGGCGCTACCCGGACCTTATCGTGCACAGGCTTTTAAGGCTGCGGATGAAAGACAAATACGGCCGCGTCGAACAGGATAAGATGGCAACGGCTTTGCCTGAGATCGCCTCTCATTCATCGGCGCGGGAGAGAAAGGCCGTGGAGGCCGAGCGCGAATCAATCGACCTCAAGAAGGTTCAGTTCATGCAGGACAAGGCGGGGCGGTCCTTTAACGGCATAGTCTCAGGGGTAACGAGCTTCGGCTTTTTCGTGGAGCTTGAGGAGTACTTTGTCGAGGGTCTTGTGCATGTTTCCTCGCTTGGGGACGACTACTATATATACGACGAGAAACGGCACACTTTGACCGGCGAGCGGAAAAAAAGAAGGTTCCGCCCGGCCGACCCGGTAAAGGTCAAGATAAACGGCGTTGACATCGAAAGACGGCGCATCGAGATGCTTTTGGACGAGGCGACTGATGCGCCGGTAAAGGCTGGGCGGCGTTCAAAGACGAGCGCAAGGCGCACAAGGCGCGCCGGCAGGTAATGAAGATACTGACGGACATGCGCTCCCTCAGCCGTATCAAAAGGCCCGTGGTAACGCTCGGCAACTTCGACGGGTTGCACCTTGGGCATCTCAGGATCATACGCAAGGTCAGGGAGAGGGCCATGCGCCTTGGTTGCCCATCCCTCGTGTATACATTCGACCCGCATCCACTTAAGGTCGTCGCGCCCGAGAAAAGTCCTCAACTGCTTTTAAGGTTGCCCGACAAGGTGAGGCTCATAAAGGAGGAAGGGATCGATTGCCTCCTGCTGGCGCGGTTTACAAAGGAGTTTGCCGCGCTCCATCCGCGAAGGTTCGTGCTCGACTCTGTCGTGTCTTGCGCGGCGCAAGAGGTCTGGGTTGGGCATGACTTCTCATTCGGCAGAAAAAAGTCCGGCACCGTCGAATACCTCAAGACGCTCGGAGAGGAGTTCGGCTTCAAGGTAAACGTGATCCCGGCCTATAAAAAGGCCGGGGCAATAGTCAGCAGTTCACGGATAAGGGCGCTCCTCTTGGCTGGAAATGTTGGGGGCGCGGCGCATCTGTTGGGCAGGCCGTACTCCATTCATGGGCGCGTCGTAAAGGGCAGGGGCGACGGCCGCGCGCTCGGCTTTCCGACTGCAAACCTTGCCGTTACAAGCGAGCTTATACCCGATGGAGGCGTGTACGCGGTCATGGCGATATTCAATGCCAAGGCACACCCCGCCGTGTTGAATATCGGCACTGCCCCGACCCTTACCAGTGGGAAAAAAGAGAGCGTTGAGGCGCATCTGCTTGACTTCAAGGGTAATATGTATGGTAAGAGTATGGAAATACGGTTCTTCAGGAGACTCAGGGCTGAAAAACGGTTCAAAAGCGCCTCTGCCCTTGCCAAGCGCATAGAAATGGACGTTGAACGGGCTGCACGGATATTTGCGAAAAGCAGAGCGCCTCTCTAAAATGACATTATGAAGATTACCGGCGCCACAAGGATAATCGGCATATTCGGGGACCCGATAGAGCATACGCTCTCGCCCGCCATACAGAACGCGGCCATAGAGGAGTCCGGCGTTGACCTCGTGTACGTGCCGTTTCATGTAACGGCCGACGGGCTAAAGGCCGCCGTTAACGGCATCAGGGCGTTGGACATGGCAGGGGTGAACGTAACCATACCCCATAAGGAGCGCGTCGTAAAACTCCTTGACGACGTTGACCCGCTTGCCTCTCTAATAGGCGCCGTGAATACCATAGTGAACGTGGAAGGCCGCCTCATAGGTTACAACACCGACGGCTACGGCTACGTCGAATCCCTGAAGGAAGATACCGGCTTCACGGCTGAGGGGAAAAACGTCGTGGTCATAGGCGCGGGCGGCGCGGCCCGCGCCATACTCTATACGCTTATGCGGGAGCGAAGCGCGTCCGCCCGCTCCATAATCCTTGCCAACAGGACTTATGACAGGGCAAAGAGGCTTGCAAAGGAGTTCAAAAAAAAATTACCGTGGGCGCAACTTGAGGCGGTGCGGCTCGACGCGGTCTACCCGTACATGGACGACGCGCATCTCGTGGTCAACACCACGTCGCTCGGCATGATGGCCCAAAGCGCCCCTGACCTGCCCATCGAAAGACTGCCTGAGACAGCGATAGTTTCCGACGTCGTTTACAGGCCGCTTGAGACCGCGCTATTGAAGAAGGCCGCCCAACGCGGGCTTAAGACCCATTCCGGCCTCGGGATGCTCGTGCATCAGGGCGCCCTCTCCTTTGAGCTTTGGACGCTTGCGCTCTTCCCTCGCCCGACCGCCCCCATACAAGCCATGAGACGGGCCGCATTGAAGGCGCTCGGTTCTTCGGAATGAAGGTGTTTTTCGTCGCGGACGGCCACCTCAAGGGATTGGACGATCCCAACCAGAAGTCGCTCGTCGCTTTCCTCAGCCGCATCGAACCGCCAGACACGCTCGTAATCCTCGGAGACCTGTTTGAGTTCTGGACAGGCTCAAACAAAGTCGCAATGAGCCGATACGCGCCGGTGCTCGACGCGCTGGCCACGCTTAGGAAAAACGGCGTCCGCGTAATCTACCTTGAAGGCAACCATGATTTTTCTATCGGAAAGGGCGCTCTGTTTGCCGATACGCTCGGTATTGAAGTCCACGCCGACTCGTTTGAGTTTTCCCTTGACGGAAAGCGCGTCTTTCTTTCGCACGGCGATATTGTCTCGATGAGCCTTGGTTACGCGCTCTGGAGAGGGTTCGTAAGGAGCGGTCTTTGCCGTTTCATCGTGGCCTTGCTTCCAGACAAGACGGTCTGGAATGCGGCCATGCGGCTTTCCCGGCAGAGCCGTAGAAACAGTTATGCGGAAGGCGCGCTGGACGAGGGGCTCAAGGGGTTCGCAATCGAGCGCATCCGCGCCGGATTCGACGCAATCGTCATGGGACATTCCCATTCGCCAGGCGTGCACAGGCTCGATTCGCTCAAACCCGGCGCAATATACGCCAATACCGGCAGTTGGGCCGACCACGGCAACCACCTGATATACGAGGCATCAGGATTCAGGAACGAGAGGTTTGGTTAGTCCCTTTTTGCAATGGATTGTTGGGTTACGCTGCGCTAACCCAACAAAAGTATGTTGGGTCTGTTGCGCTTGACCCAACATACAGGCTGTTGCGATATATGCGGCTATATCAGGTGCGTGTTACTGGCATGTGCGAACATCGGTTCGTATCGTGGCTGATGTAAATTGCCCCGCCGGTACTTGCTTCTGGCAAGTGGCGCCGGAGGGTGAGTCTTGGATGGTCCAAGTACCCGGCTGCAAATTACCAAACGTCACACCGACGGAACAGGCAGGCGGAGCGCTGGATGAAATACCCGAAAAGCTGTAACCCTGCGATTGAGTCGCACCGCTTGCCGAGCTGATCGTCACCGTTCCCGCGCCTGTACAAAAATATGCAGACGTGCTGACGGGCCCAAATCCTAAGCTGACTACGAGAGCGCCGGTTGTGGCGGGCGTACCGGTGCCAGTGCCAGTGGTAACGCAACCTCCTAAAACAAAAATCAGCAACAGCCCGAGACCTGCGCTGGTGAACCAGCCAAACAGAGAGTTGACCAAATTTGAAACCTTCATTGTTATGCCTCCAATTTAGAGAATTAAATTCGACAAAACGCTACGGGTATACGGTAATGACAGTGAACGGACAGGGTCAGCTTGCCCCGTTGCCTTTGCACCTTCTTTGCTTACAGTGGTATCTGTTAAGGCACCCCGGGACACTTGACCGGCGCGTTCGGGCGCGGCGCGCCCGCGGCAACGGCCTTGCGATCCATAACAGTGCTGCGGCCGACAATCGCGAAGGCATTGTCGAGGTCTATATCCGTGCCATAGAAGGTATCGTTGTTGCCCGCCGGAAAGTTGACGTTCGTCAGGGTAGCCCAGACCGGAGGCGGGCCTGATACCGTGCCGACCCCTATGCTGTTCCAGAACATCGCAAGGTTGACGCAGAAGTTGCCCGAGCTGTACGCCAAGTCAGTCCAGAAGGCAATGGCGGAGTCGCCGTTGGCATCCTTGCACATCTGGGCTGGGTTGCGGGCGGCAATAGTCACTGGCGCGGGGCTGTTGCAGATGCCCGGCACTGGAACAGCGGCGGTGCCGTTTACGCGTATCTCGCCGGGTAAAAAGGCGGCGTTGAAGGATGTAATCGTACTGCCCGGCGCTTGATCTGTGAGGATTCCCAGCATGCGAGTCCGTACGGCATCTCTCAGGATGCTGGTGTCTATGTTCACCATCCAGTCACGATTAGGGTAGCGCGACAGCAATTGGGTATTGCGGTCGAAGACGTGGGTCGAACCAACGTCATACTGTAAACCGAGTTTCAAGAAACCGTCCATGGAAATGTTGACGTCCGTCAGGTTGATGACGCCTCCGGTCGCGCCGGCCAGCACCGCTCCGATCGCGTCAGTCGGCAGGGCAAGCGGACTCTGGTTGGCCAGGTTTTTGAAGATTTCCGGAACCACCTGCGTATCAATCATGTCCGGCGTGTTGCAGGCGGGGCGGTCGAAAGATACGTTATACAACTCGAACAGGTCGAACGTGAGCAACATCCCCTGATCAGTCGCGCAGCTCGTGTTAGGCGGACACAGTAATTGCCTGCGGCGGGAAATGTCCGGCACCGTCGTTGGCGTGATCAGGTGCGGAACCGCTTTCAGCGTAAGCCGATAGGATCTCTGCAACGACGCCGGTTGACCGCTTTGACCGCGCAGCCATGGTTCCAGCCGAATCGCGATAACGCTGATGCGCTGGTTGGAGGCGTCCTGTATCTCTTTGAGGTCGATCCCGCGTACGAATACGCCTGCTGAGGCGCCGGTCTGCGCTTGCTCCAGCATGTTGCGCACGCGCTCGATGACGTACAGCCGATTGATTTCGATGTCCACGCTGGACTGTCCGGCCATTGGGGGAATCGGGCCGCGATCTATGATAGCGGGCAAGGGAGGACACTGCTGTTGCGGCGGCAAAGTCCCTGTTGGAACGCACGACATGAGTATGGGTAGTAAGGCCAGCAACAGCGCGCCTTTAATCAGCATGTCTTTCATCCGTGCCTCCTGCTTTTCGTGCTCAAAAGCCCAATCAAGATAGGGAGTCGCCTCACAGAGCCTGTCCATCGCTGAAACCGCTTGAGCGGCGTGTAATGTGCCATTTACTAAGTCCGTATATCGTGTTGCGTTTTTCAACACGACAAATATGGGTTTCGACGAATTGTTGGGTTACTACAGGCTTGGAGCGATTATAATGACAAATTATAAGATGTCAAGAGAGGACTTTAGGTGATAAGTCTATTGGCAAACCTGTAAACGTCATCCTCTTCCCGGACAGTCGGTTCCGTAGGACGCATGGGACGGGTTGCGTTTTTCAACTCAACCTACGCCCTCTCCTTCAAGAGCACGTCAACGATTGACGGGTCAGCAAGGGTTGAGGTGTCGCCGAGGTCTTCAGTCTGGCCAGCGGCAATCTTCCTAAGGATGCGCCGCATTATCTTGCCGCTTCTGGTCTTTGGAAGTCCGGTCGTGAACTGTATCCTGTCGGGCTTGGCAATCGGGCTTATCTCTTTTTTGACGTGCTCTTCGAGGTTTTTTCTCAGCGCGTCGTCCCCATGCACCCCTTCTTTAAGCACGACAAAGGCCCAAAGCCCCTCGCCCTTTACTTCGTGCGGAAAGCCGACGACCGCGGCCTCGGCTACGGTTGAATACGCAACGAGCGCGCTTTCCACCTCTGCCGTGCCGAGCCTGTGGCCTGAGACGTTCACAACGTCGTCAATCCTGCCCATGAGCCAATAATCCCCGTCCTCGTCCATGCGCGCCCCGTCGCCGCTGAGATAGTAGCCCGGAAATCTGTTGAAGTAGACCTCCTTGGTGCGCGTATGCTCACGATCTCCGTACATGCCGCGCATGATGCCGGGCCAGGGTTTTTCTATTACAAGGTATCCGCCCTCGTTCACGGCGGCCTCCCTCCCATCCTCCTTGATTATCTTGGGCGCTATGCCGAAAAACGGCCTTGTCGCGGACCCGGGTTTCAATGTGGTTGCCCCGGGCAAAGGGGAGATGAGTATGCCGCCGGTCTCGGTCTGCCACCATGTGTCAACGACCGGAAGCTTGCCCTTGCCAACGACCTCGTGATACCATATCCATGCCTCCGGGTTTATCGGCTCTCCGACTGAGCCGAGGAGTTTTAAGCTTGAAAGGTCGTGCCTCGTTACCCACTCTGTGCCGCTTCTCATCAAGGCCCTTATGGCCGTGGGCGCGGTATAGAGGGTCGAGACCCTGTGCTTCTCTATTATCTCCCAGAACCTATCAGGGTTCGGCCACGTGGGTATGCCCTCGAACATGAGGGTAGTGGCGCCGCAGGCAAGCGGGCCGTATATGATGTAGCTGTGTCCGGTAACCCAGCCGATGTCGGCCGTGCAGAAAAAGATGTCCTCGTCCTTGTAGTCGAATATCCACTTGAAGGTAAGGGCGCTGTACACGAGATACCCGGCAATGGTGTGGACGACCCCCTTGGGTTTTCCGGTTGAGCCGCTTGTGTAGAGGATGAATAGAGTATCTTCCGCGTCCATCTCTGCCGGGGCACAGACGGCCGAGATGCCGCTTACCTCGTCGTGCCACCAACTGTCCCTGTTGGAGAGCATGGGCACGTTTGCGCCGGTTCTTCTGACTACTATGACCTTTTCAACGGAGGCGCAGTCCTTCAACGCGCTGTCGCAGTTGGCCTTCATGGGCACGCTCTTTCCGCCGCGCACCCCCTCGTCAGAGGTTATGACAAGCCTTGAGGCGCAATCAATAATCCTCTCCTTCAGGGATGACGGGCTGAAGCCGCCGAAGACCACGGAGTGTATGGCGCCTATCCTCGCGCAGGCGAGCACTGCAAACGCAAGCTCAGGTATCATGGGCAGATAGATGGTAACGCGGTCGCCCTTCTTGACGCCTTTTTTCAATAAGACGTTCGCAAAGCGGTTGACCTCGTAAGAAAGCTGTTGATAGGTAAAGGACTTGTATTGCCCGTCGTCGGACTCCCATATTATGGCGGCCTTGTTCCTCCGCCATGTCTTCAAGTGCCTGTCAATGCAGTTGTACGATGCATTGAGCTTTCCGTTCAGATACCACTTGACATCGCACCTCTTGAAGTCCCATTCAAGGGTTGAGTCCCATTTTTTCGTCCAGTCCAATATTGACGCCTGCCTTGCCCAGAAACCCTCCATGTCCTCGATGGACTCTTTGTAGAGCCTTGCGTACTCATCCATGCCTTTTATGTGCGCCGAGGCGGAGAGTTCCTTTGACGGGGCAAAGGCTCTCTTTTCGCTCATCATCACGTCAATGGTGTTGTTTGATTTTTTATCGGTCATTTTGAAGCCTCCTCATGGAAAGCGTGATTCCAGTGCTTGAGTATATCAGAGCCGTTTTTTTATGCAACTTACCTTTCTTGAAAGACCGGTTGCCGGTCGGCTCACGCCAACGGCGTGATAAGACCGGCTTCAAAATGAAAACTTCCTTGCCGGGGCTAACCGCGCCTTTGCGGTTAGCCAGCGGTAAGCCAAAGAACTTTAATAGGGAATAATCGGCAAGGCTGACGAATACCCATATTGCCCGTGCGGCTTATCCTCCTTTCTTTGAAGAAAGGTAAGTTGCTTTAGTCAAAGGTATGTGCTAAAAATTATGATACTTAAGAGGTGTGAGCCATGCGTTTCGGACTTAACCAGAACATCATGTACAATGGCGTGGTCTACCACGTCCAGACCGAGGACGGCGGGAACTCGAATCCCGTCATAACGACCCATCTTTTCAAGGACGGCGGAACGATATTCGCGTCCCGGCGCGCCAACTACGCGGACAAGCTCAACGCTGAAAACCTCGACGAGGTCGTCAAGGAGATGATGCGAAGCCAGACCATCGCGATACTTAAAGATTTGAAGGCGGGGCTGTTCGACGAGGCGCTGACAAAGAAATGACCCACCTTTTTTGAAAAAAAGGCGGGTCAAAAAACTTTAATAAGGCTTTGAGATTCCGGCTGACGGACACCCTTTGCGCCCGCGCTCAAACGGTCACAAAACCATGCCAATAACGGCGATCAGAGGATTCAACGACATACTCCCGGCGGAGGCGCTTGTCTGGAGGCGCATCGAAGAGACGGCGTGGCGGATTTTTTTAACCTACGGGTTTTCAGAGATAAAACTGCCGGTTGTCGAGAAGACCGCGCTGTTTTCCCGCTCCATAGGCGAGGCGACCGATATAGTTGAAAAGGAGATGTACACATTTTCAGACAGAAGCAACGAGTCATTGACGCTTCGTCCCGAGGGCACGGCCTCTGTCGTGCGCGCCTACATAGAGCATAAGCTCTACGTCGCTCCGGTAACGAGGCTCTATTATACCGGCCCAATGTTCAGGTACGAAAGGCCGCAAAAGGGCAGGTACCGCCAGTTCTACCAGATGGGAGCAGAGGTGCTCGGCGAGGAAAGCCCGATGGCCGACGCAGAGACCATCTCGATGCTGATGTCCTTTTTCAAGGCCGTCGGTGTAATAGGCGCGCGGCTCAATATCAACTCATTGGGCTGTTCATCCTGCAGGCCCGCGTACAAGGACGCTTTAAGGGTATTCCTTAAAGATAGAGTCAGCGCGCTTTGCGACAACTGTCAAAGGAGGCTTGAGGCCAATCCGCTCCGCGCACTGGACTGCAAGGGCGTTGGTTGTATAGAGGCAACTGCCGATGCCCCGGCGATCATTGAATCCCTTTGCGCTTCGTGCTCAACTCACTTTGACGGACTCAAATCATCCCTGAACGACGCTGGAGTGGAATATGCCGTTAACCCCCGCATGGTCAGGGGACTTGACTATTACACAAAGACCACCTTCGAGATAACGGCCGATACCGGCCTCGGCTCTCAAAACGCGGTTGCCGCGGGCGGCAGGTACGACGGCCTCGTTGAGGAGCTTGAAGGCCCCAAGACCCCGTGCTTCGGCTTTGCCGTCGGCGTTGAAAGACTCTCACTGCTTCTTGGAAAGGATGTTGCCGTCAAAACGCCGATAAATGTCTTTATCGCGCTTGGACACGAGCCGCGTAGCAAAGGCTCTGAGCTTATCCGCGGCCTGCGCGACAAGGGGATGGTCGTTATCGAGGAGTTCTCCGAAGGCGCGCTCAAGAACAGGATGAAACGCGCCGACAGGCTCGGCGCAAGCCGCGTAATAATCCTCGGCGAGGATGAGTTGAAAGAAGGCGTGGTAACGATAAAGGACATGGCAACGGCCGCTCAGGAAAAGGTGAGGTTTGAGGAACTGGCCGACAGGCTTGGCGCGTCATGACGCTGGGCGTTAAAAAACCTATGGCAAGAAAAATAAACTGCTGAGATGTATCCGAATGAGACGGCTATTTTCTTTTTCAAAAAACACTTAAGGGTGCTTTTAAAAACGTGTATAATTGAATAATTATGAATTTTAAATTTGGTGAATTATTCAGCGGCCCTGGCGGGTTAGCTCTTGGCGCTAAGTCGGCAAAGGTTGTCGCGGGCGGGCAAGCGTTCTCTATTTCTCATGCTTGGGCTACAGATTATGATAAGGACACATGCGCTACTTACCGAAATAATATCTGCCCTGACAATCCAAAATCCATTGTCTGTTGTGATATTAGAAAACTTGATTTTAGAAAGTTAAAAAACATATCCGGTATAGATGCTTTGGCTTTTGGTTTTCCATGCAACGATTATAGCATGGTCGGCGAACAGAAAGGCATGGATGGAATTTATGGCCCGTTGTACTCATACGGAGTTAACGCACTAAGTATTTTCCAGCCTAAATTTTTTCTTGCAGAAAATGTCGGGGGATTAAGAAATGCCAATGATGGAAAAGCATTAGACAGGATATTGCATGAACTGCATCAGGCAGGTTATGTCGTTACGCCGCATCTCTATAAATTTGAACAGTACGGCGTACCGCAAGCAAGACATAGAATAATAATCATCGGAATCCGCAATGACATAAATATAAATTTTTATGTGCCTGCGCCCACGCATGTAATACCTGTTACTTGCAGAGCGGCTATTGAAAAGCCGCCAATACCAAACGATGCCCCAAATAATGAATTAACCAAACAATCCCAGCAGGTTATTAACCGCCTGCAATTAATAAAACCGGGCGAGAATGCTTTCACTGCCGTTTTGCCTGAAAAATTACGGTTGAATGTAAGAGGGGCAAAGATCAGCCAGATTTATAAAAGACTCAACCCTGATAAACCTGCATACACTATCACAGGGAGCGGCGGCGGCGGAACTCATGTTTACCATTGGAAAGAGAACAGGGCATTAACCAACCGAGAGCGCGCCAGATTACAGACATTCCCTGATAATTATATTTTTTCTGGCTCTAAAGAAAGCGTTAGAAAACAAATAGGTATGGCAGTGCCGCCATTAGGCATCAAGATTATTTTTGAAGCAGTTCTCAAAAGTTTTGCTGGTATTGATTATCCCAAGATAGAAAACAATATCAAAAACAGCACACCTGACAGCCAAATTGTACCTGTCAGATGGTATTGCTTGAGGAACAAGAAGAATATCTTGTCTGTTAAAACAAGGTGCGAATGATTACAGAAAATCTTTTCAACAAAGTTCTTATTGATCCTGCCAAAAATGGGGCTGATACTCTTTATGTTGTTTCCGGATATGCAACTGCGGCCATGACTTTTCACCATTTTGAGTCTTTAAAGAAAAAACACGGCAAACAGATCAAAATTAATCTCATTGTGGGAATGTGTCCATATGACGGGTTGTCTTTAAGCAATCACAAGGCATTTCAGCATCTTTCCAGCGTTGATTTTCCTGATCATTTTGAATGCAATTATATCGTTAATTCTCCGCCGGTTCATTCAAAAACATATGCGTGGTTCCAAGGTAAAAGGCCAGTCATCGGTTTTGTAGGTTCGGCAAATTACACGCAGAATGCTTTTAGTAAATATCAGCGTGAGTTGTTGATTTCATGCGACCCAAAAATTGGACTTGATTATTTTAAGAGTCTAATATCCGACTCGGTTTACTGCACTCATAATGAGATAGAAAATTATATCGAAATTTACCGCGATACATATTACAGCCGCAGAAAAAAGGAACAACTTGAAAAGCAGGGCATACAACTGATAACTTCTGGAAAAGATGATTTGCAAGATTTACCAGCTGTCAAAATCTCTTTCCTTGACAGGCAGGGCAGCCTGCCTCAACGTTCCGGTTTGAATTGGGGACAACGGCCAGAGGAAGGACGTGAACCAAATCAGGCTTATATAAAACTTCCATCCTCCGTTTATAAAACTGATTTTTTCCCGTCTGTTGCTGCTCATTTCACGGTTTTAACTGATGATAATAAAGTGCTGATTTGTACAAGCGCACAACAAAACGGCAAGGCTATTCATACCCCGCACAATAACAGCCTAATTGGTGAATACTTCCGTCATCGGCTTAGTATTCCTTCAGGTCATCCTGTAACTAAAAACGATTTGCTCCGCTATGGCAGAACGGACATAGATTTCTACAAAATAGACGATGAAACCTATTTTATGGATTTTTCTGTTTCTGTCCGGCATGGATAATCTTACAAAAGAACAACGCCGCAAAAACATGCAGAATATCCGCTCGGCAGGAACAAAACCAGAGCGTATAATAATGCGTGAATTAAAAAGAAGAAAAATTTATTTCGCAGGTCATGTCAAATCTGTAATTGGAAACCCCGATATCGTTTTCAGGAGAAAAAGGATTGCAGTGTTTATAGATTCTGATTTTTGGCATGGCCACCCGAAGCGGTGTATTATGCCGCAAACAAACATTGAATATTGGAGCAATAAAATTGCACGAAACAAAAAACACGATAAAAACGTAAATCATATTTTGAAAAAAGGTGGTTGGGCAGTTATTAGATTGTGGGACTATGATGTCAAAAATCGTTTTGATAAGTGCATTCAAATGATTCTTAATGAGCTTGAAAAACAACCTTAAAGATTGGAAGTTTTTGAATTTGGATTAAAGTTCCGGCATCAAAAGGCGCATGACCGATGTTTACCGACTCCTCTCTCATAGTGATTTTTGCCTTCATAATCTTTATCCTCGTTTCGATCGGCGCGGTCGTCGTGCTTTGGGCGGCCTTGCCGTTTTCGGTCTTCGGGGTCAAGGATTTACTGAAGAAGATGATTGCCGAGCAGGAAAAGACAAATGCGCTCCTCAGGGAGATGGCCGGAGCCTTAAAGCGCAAGGACGACGCCTCTTAAAAGAAAGGTTATCAGTTATCCGTTATCGGTTATCAGCAAAAGGTAGAGACGTTTTACACCGATAACCGTAAACCGATAACCGATAACGGATATTGTCATGACTGAAACAAAAGAACTCACATTAGACTACGTTACCGCGCTTCTCCGTAAAAGGAACATGATCACCGAGGCGCAGGAGCGCGAGATACACATCAAGGGCGAGGCCCAGCGCGCCCGTCTCAAGAAGTCGCAGGAGTCCTTTTACTCGTCAAGGAGAAGGCTTACCTTAAGCGAGATGGTCTCTCCCGCCGAGGTGGTGGCCTCTCTTAACATCCCGCTTGCGACGGACACGAAAAAACCGATTACAGAGGACATGATAACCGAGGCCATTGCCGAGGACGCGGGCATTCCTTATGTGAAGATTGACCCCTTAAAGCTCAACCTCGACGTGGTAACATCCAATGTGCCGAGGCCGTTTGCCCAGAAGTACCTTGTAGTGCCCCTTGAGGAAAAGGACAAGGTGGTTACCATCGCCGTGGCCGACCCGTTCAACCTTGAGGCGATCGAGAGTCTCAAGGGCACGCGCAAGATGAAGATCAAGGCGGTGCTGAGTTCAAAGAGCGACATCTTGAAGATTGTCAGGGAGTTTTACGGCTTCCGTTACTCGGTCGGCGCGGCTGAAAAGGAGTTTAGCGGCGGCACGGACCTTGGAAACCTCGAGCAGTACGTAAAGCTCAGGGGCGCCGTCGAAATAGAGGCGACGGATCAGCACATAGTAAACGCGGTCGAGTATCTTCTTCATTACGCTTACGATCAGGGCGCAAGCGACATACACATAGAACCAAAGCGGGAAAAGTCCCTTGTGCGGCTTCGTATAGACGGGATGCTGCACTATATCCATACCGTGCCGAAGGCGGTTCACGCCTCCATCCTGTCGCGCATCAAGATGCTCTCCCGCATGGACATAGCAGAAAAGAGAAGGCCGCAGGACGGCAGGATAAAGACGGCCTTCAAGGACAGGGAGGTGGAGCTTCGCGTGTCCACCCTGCCGACCGCCTTCGGCGAAAAGGTGGTCATTAGAATCTTCGACCCTGAGATACTGTTTCAGGACGTGTCGACCTTGGGTTTTACTCATCGGGAGTTCGACGTGTTTTCGTCCTTCCTGAGAAAGAGCTACGGCATAATATTGGTTACAGGCCCCACGGGAAGCGGCAAGACCACCACGCTTTATTCGGCCATGAAGTCGCTCTCCACGCCTGAGGTGAACATCGTAACCATCGAGGACCCGATAGAGATGATAGTGGAGGAGTTCAATCAGGTCGGCGTACAGCCGCTTATAGGCGTTGACTTCGCCGGGAGCCTGAGGACGATATTGCGCCAGGACCCCGATATAATAATGGTGGGAGAGATACGCGACAAGGACACGGCGCAAAACGCGGTGCAGGCCGCGCTTACGGGTCACCTCGTGTTCTCGACGCTCCACACGAACGACGCGCCCACTTCCATCACAAGGCTGTTTGACCTCGGTGTGCCGCCGTTTCTCATAAACTCCACCATCATAGGGATATTGGCCCAAAGGCTTGTAAGGAAGATTTGCAAACATTGCGCCAAGCAGAGGCCGCTTACCCATGAGGAGATGGAGCATCTGAGGCTCAAGCCAAAGGAGTATGCCGTCTCTTACGGCGAGGGATGCACCGAGTGCAGGGGCACTGGCTACAAGGGCAGGACAGCGGTCTTCGAGGTGCTCGGGTTTTCGGACGCGATACGGCGGCTCGTTACCAACGCAACCGACGTCTCGCTCGTGGAAAAGGCGGCAAGGGCCGAGGGCATGTCAACGCTCAGGGAGAGCGCCATAAGAAAGATGCTCCAAGGCGTTACTACTTATGAAGAGGTGGTGAGCGTAACATGAAGATAGTCTCAGCTGAATTCGTCTTGAGCGCCTATAAGAGTTCTCATTATCCCAATGACGACCTTCCCGAGGTGGTTCTTATCGGCAGGAGCAACGTCGGCAAGTCGTCCCTTATAAACTCGCTCGTCAACCGCAAAGGGCTTGCAAAGACAAGCTCGGCCCCGGGCAAGACGCGCTCGATAAATTTTTACCGGATAAACAACTCCTTTTATGTCGTAGACCTTCCGGGCTTCGGCTACGCCAACTGCCCTAAGAAGGTGCAACAGGGCTGGGAAAAGATGATAGAGGAGTACCTTGAATGCCGCCCAAATCTCAAGGGCGTGTTCATCATCCTCGACCCGAGGCGTGACGCGACCGACGTCGAGCTTTCGCTTTATGCGTGGATCGAGCGATTATCCCTCCCGGTTGCAACGGTCTTGACAAAGACCGACAAACTGTCGCGCTCCGAGCTGGCGCGAAGGACAACGATTATAAAACAAGCGCTCGGCATGGAAAAACCGGTGCTCTTTTCGTCAATAACGGGCGTCGGCGTTCCTGAACTCGGCAACAGGATAAGGGAGATGACGGCTTGAGGCGACAGCCCTTGAAATATTCAGCTTGACAAAAACAGGCTAAAAGGGGATTAATCTAACGAATGGCGAGGGAGATTTGATGACAATAAAGCCGTTTATACCGATATGCCTTATGGGCGTTTTGCTTGCCACTGGCTGCGCCGCGTTTTCGGACGAGGCGCGCGAGGCCGAGATCAAGGAGCTTGGCGCAAAGGTTCATAGTCTCAAGACAACGCTTTCGGAGACCAACGCCAGGGTTGACGACCTTGACAACAGATTTCGTTTGCTGCATGAAAAGGTGCAGAGCGGCGCGGCAGCGCCGGTCTTCTCAACGGCGAGCGCGGCCTCGGAACAAAGCGCGCCTCCGGTTCCAGAGGGGTTGAAGGTGGTGAACCTTCAAGAGGAGGCTCAAAAGAGCGCGTCCGCGGCAAAACCCGTCAAAACGGAAAAACAGGAAAAGCCTGAGGCCATGTACGACCGCGCTCAGGACCTCTTCATAGCCGGCAGGTATAATGACGCAAGGGAGGCATTCTTAAACTTTGCGGCGCGGTACGCTGCTCACAGCCTTGCCGACAACGCCTTGTACTGGGCAGGGGAGTCGTACTATTCGGAAAAGGAGTTCGACAAGGCGCTTGAGCTGTTTTTAGAGGCGGTTGACAAGTACCCAGGCGGCAACAAGGCGCCGGATTCGCTCCTCAAGGCCGCGTACTCGTATACGGAATTGAACAAGGAAGACAAGGCGAGAGAGATATTTGAACGACTCATCAAACGGTATCCTGATTCTCAGGCCGCGGGCATGGCGAAAAGGACGCTTCAAAAGCCGAGCGCCGCGAAAAAAGGAAAGGGTTGAGATGAATAAAAGAGAGTTGACGCGGGCGGGCCTCGTGCTCCCGGTGCTGCTTGTCCTTTCAACCGTTGTCGCCTTTGGAGGGGACCGGAGCGATGCGGCGGTTGTCAACGTCAAGCCGAACGGCGCAGGGGATATCTCCGAATATACGGTTGTCAACCATGACACGCTCTGGGGCATATCAGAGAGGTTTTTGAAAAATCCGTTCAAATGGCCCGCCGTATGGAAACAAAACCCGCATATAAAGAACCCCGACCTTATTTATCCGGGTGACAAGGTGCGCCTTGGGCCAAACGGCATAGAGGTCATAGCCGCAACGCCAAAGCAGGAGGCCCCAAAGGTGGAGGTTGTTGCCGACGAGTCCGCGCCCGACATGGAAAAACTGCCGATAACCGTGCTTCAAGGGGAGAAGGTGGTCGTGCTTGAGGAGGCCGTGCCTGTTGCACAGACCGTCAAGGCCGAGCTGACCAAGACCGAGCCGGTAAAGACCGAGGAGAAGACCGAGCCAACGCCTATAACGAGCGCAGTGCCCGCAAAAAAGTTTTCCGCGCACGCGATGACAAGACAGGGTTTCATAAACACCAGCGCACTTGAAAAAAGCGGCGCCATCGTAGGCAGTCCGGACCAAAAACTCTATTTCAATCGAGGCGACGTCGTTTTCATATCCATGAAGCCGGATAGCGGGCCGCTTGCAGTCGGCGCGAGGTTCACAATCTTCAGCGCCGGCGACAGGATACAACACCCTGTCACAAAGAAATACGTCGGCAATATCATAGACGTCCTCGGCAGCCTTGTGATAACCGGCGTTGAGGGCGTGGCTAAAGGCAGGATTGAAAAGTCCTTCAAGGAGATACCGCGTGGCACGCTCCTCAGACCCTATGCCGAACCCGTGAAAGAAGTGGAGGTTACGGCAACGGAGGCGCGGGTAGAAGGCGTTATTATTTCAGCCCTTGAGGCCAAGGAGAATCTTTCCGTCGGGGATGTCGCATACATAGACAAGGGGTTGAAGGACGGGCTTAAGAAAGGCAACGTCCTGAGGATATACAGGGAGGAAAAAAAGAACGTCCCTGACCCGTACAGGGAAAAAACTATAATAACCATGCCGCCCGCCGAGCTTGGCAAACTCATAGTCGCTGATCCAGGGGAGGATACGTCGGCTTGCGTAGTGCTCCAGAGTCTCGGCGTGATCGTATGGGGAGATCAGGTAAGCGCTTCACCGCCCGGCAGCCGGTAGGCCGTCATCTTCCTTGCGTTTGGATTTTTCAGGGGATGGCTTGCCGGCCATCCCCTGCTGTGTTGTGAGCCCGGCATCACTTTGTATCACGAAGGCATGTCGTTGAATAAATCACACCGTACAACAAAGTGGTACTGGGCGAAGGTGTCAAGCCGTGGATAAGGACGACTTGAAATATTGGCTTGCCCTTGCAAGGATCATGTCCGTCGGCAAGGCAGGGAAAGGCGTGCTTTCTCATTTTTTGGAGCCGGCCAACCTGTTCAAGGAAACGTCCCGCGCTCACGCCGCCTTATCGCCGGAGATTGCCGAGGCGGTCAAGGGCTTTGACGACTGGCAATGGGTTGACGAGGAGATAAGCAGGGTGGAAGCCGCAGGCGCGGCCGTTATAACCTTTAACGACCCCGGCTATCCCGCCGTGCTCAGGGAGATAGACGCGCCGCCGTGCCTTTTGTATGCGAAAGGCGCCGCGCTCGACTCGCTCAATACCCCGACAACGGCGTTGGTCGGCACAAGGAGGCCGACCCATTACGGCGTCCGCGTGGCCGGGAAGATTGCGATGGGCCTCGCGTCAATGGGCGTTACCGTGGCGTCCGGCATGGCCAGAGGATGCGACGCCGCGGCTCACAAGGGGGCGCTCGACGCGGGCGGGCTTACGGTTGCCGTGCTCGGCACCGGCGTTGACGTCGTTTATCCAAGGGACAACGCGAAGCTCTATGAGGATATAGTTGCCAAGGGGGTCGTGTTGAGCGAGTTTCCCATGACAACGCAGCCAAGGCCGTACAACTTTCCGCAAAGAAACAGGATCATAAGCGGCATATCCAAAGGCGTCGTGGTGGTGGAGGCGCCCTTCAGAAGCGGCGCTATGATGACGGCGCGTCTTGCGCTTGAAGCCAACAGGGAGGTCATGGCCGTGCCGGGCGCCGTTACGTCGGAGAGAAGCAGAGGAACGAACGGCCTCATAAAACAAGGGGCGCATCTCGTTGAAAGCGCCTCTGACGTGATGAGCGTGCTTGGTTTTTCATCGGCAAAGCCGGAGCGTCAAGCGGAAAAGATGGAGTTGAGCGCAGCTGAGGCCGTTGTCTGGAATACGCTCGGCGATGAGCCGTCGCATATAGATGCGGTTATCGACAAAGCGGGGTTTGCCCCCAACAAGGCCGCGGCTATTCTGATTGAAATGGAGCTGAAGGGGTTTATACGACAGCTTCCAGGGAAGCGCATTGTAAAGCTGTTATGATTTGATTTATTGAAAAATCGCATCATATTCAAGACGGAATAAACATCGAGGCGGTAAAGATATAACATGGGAAAATCACTTGTAATAGTGGAGTCGCCCGCAAAGGCAAAGACCATCAATAAATTCCTCGGCAAGGGGTTTGAGGTGCTTGCCTCGATAGGGCATGTAAAAGACCTGCCTAAGAGCAAACTCGGTATCGACATAGACAACGGCTTTGAGCCGCGCTATGAGCTTATAAAGGGCAAGGCCGCAGTGGTCAAGGAATTAAAGAAGGCAGGCAAGGCCGCTGACAGGATATTCCTTGCGCCTGACCCTGACAGGGAGGGAGAGGCCATAGCCTGGCATATCGCCGACGAGATAGACGCAAAGCGCGAAAAATGTTCCCGCGTGCTCTTTAACGAGATAACCGAAAAGGCGGTCAAAGAGGCCATAGCGCATCCCTTGGACCTTGATCGCGGCAAGTTCGAGGCGCAACAGGCCAGAAGGGTTCTTGACAGGCTTGTCGGCTATCAGGTAAGCCCGATACTGTGGGAAAAGGTGAAGTACGGCTTGAGCGCCGGCAGGGTTCAGTCCGTCGCTGTGAGGCTGATATGCGACAGGGAGCGCGAGATAACGGCCTTTGTTCCCAAGGAGTACTGGTCGATCGTCGGCGAGTTCAACGGGGGTTCGCCGGCCGCCGACTTCATCGCCAAGCTGGCGAAAAAGGGCGGGGCAAAGGCAGAGCTGAACAATGAAGGGGACGCTCAGGCCGCGCTCAAGGCGCTTGAAGGCGCGGACTATATTGTCTCATCGGTCGAGACCAAGGCGATAAACCGCCGTCCGGCCGCGCCGTTCACCACAAGCAAGCTTCAGCAGGAGGCCGCAAGGAAGCTGGGTTTTACCGCCAAGAAGACCATGATGGTGGCACAACAGCTTTACGAGGGCGTTGAACTCGGCAAAGAAGGCCCGGTGGGCCTAATCTCCTACATGAGGACCGATTCCACGCGCATATCGGCGGAGGCCGTGGCGCAGGCGCGCTCGTTCATAGAGGGCAAATACGGCAAGGACTATCTGCCTGCCTCGCCCAACGTATACAAGAGCAAGAAGGCGGCGCAGGACGCGCACGAGGCCATAAGACCGACATATCTTCATCATCCGCCCGACGACGTAAAGGCGCATCTTACAAAAGACCAGTTCAAGCTCTACCAGCTTATATGGAACAGGTTTATCGCCTGCCAGATGTCGCCCGCCATAATAGACCAGACGCGCGCCGAGATCAGCGCAAGGGAATATCTATTCGCGGCTACAGGTTCGACGGTCAGGTTCCCGGGTTTCATGGCCGTGTACGTGGAGGGCACCGACGTAATAGAAGCCGAGGAGGACGGCAAACTGCCCGTGCTTAAAAAGAATGAGGCGGTTTCGTTGAAGGCGCTCAACCCAAACCAGCACTTTACTCAGCCGCCTCCCCGCTTCACCGAGGCGTCGCTCGTCAAGGAGCTTGAAGAAAACGGCATAGGCCGCCCGTCCACTTACGCGGCCATCATAACAACCATTCAGGACAGAGAGTACGTCATTAAGGACAAGACTCAGCTAAAGCCAACGGAGCTTGGGTTCCTCGTTATTGACCTGCTCGTTGAGAGCTTTCCCGAGATATTGAACGTCGAGTTCACGGCTCAGATGGAGGAGCGGCTTGACGGCATCGAGGAGGGCAAGGCCAAATGGCAAAGCGTCATGGGCGAGTTTTACGAGCCGTTTAAGGTAAGCCTCGACAAGGCGAAGGTGGGCATGAAAAACGTCAAGACCGAGGAGGTTAAAACCGACCTCGTTTGCGAGAAGTGCGGCAAGGGCATGGTGATAAAGTGGGGGAGGAAGGGGAAGTTCTTGGCTTGTACGGGATACCCTGAATGCAAGAACACCAAGGACTTCACCACCACGGAGGACGGCAAGGTGGCCGTTGTTGAGAGGGTGGCGGAAACGGTAGACACGCCTTGCCCCAAGTGCGGCGCACCCATGCTTGTAAAGAGCGGCAGGTTCGGAAAGTTCATCGCCTGCTCCAAGTATCCCGACTGCAAGACTACGCAGCCGTACTCAACCGGCATACCGTGTCCGAATAACGACGGCGGCACGCTCGTGGAGCGAAGGACGAAAAAAGGCGGCAGGGTTTTTTTCAGCTGCTCGCTCTACCCCAAGTGTGAATACGCCGCATGGCAGTTGCCGATAAAACCGTGAACCGTGTCCGTGATCGTGAAAGGATTCGTTTTTATACGGTCACGAACACGGCCTTTACACGGCCTTAACAGGACGCACTCATCTTGTTCCCGCGCCAATCCATGAAAATGAAGTGAGGACTGGAGATGATAACGAGAGACGCGAAAAATATCTTTGTCGTTGACGACAGCATCTTTTTCCGCACCAAGTTGAGCGACATACTCGTCGAGGCCGGGCACAAGGTGAGATTCGCCAAGGACGGCAGGGAGGTCATAAACGAGTTAAAGATCGACTCTGATAACATAGACCTGCTGATATTGGATTTGCAGATGCCTGAGATAGACGGCTTCGGCGTCCTGAGGTGGCTCAAGGAAAACGGTTATGCCGGCAGGTTTCCGGTGCTTGTCGTTACGTCGGTGTATGAGCCGGGACACGTAATGGAGACTCTCAGGAACCTCGGCGCGACCGGACTGATGACAAAGGGGTTCACGCCTGAGCAGATAATCTTCAGGGTCAACAGGATACTCTTCCCGGGCAAGACCACCAACCGCTCGCCAAAGGTGCGCGTCCCTGTGTCCATGCCGGTCGACTTCACCATCGGAGACAAGACGCTGACCGGTTTCGTCCTTAATATCAGCGAAACCGGCATATTCCTCCACACGCGGGCGGATATTCTCACCGGCGCCGTGATGCATATAAAGTTCACCCTGCCGGGCACCCCGCGTCTATTCGACCTCAAGGCCGTCGTCAAATGGTCTACCGCGGACATCGACCGCAACACGCTGTTCGGCGGCTTCGGCATCATGTTCACGTCGCTGACTCAAGAGGAGCAAGACGACCTCAAGCGGTTTATCGACAGCGAACTCAAGAGGCTTGGCGTAGAGGACGTGGCTTAGCGGGCCGCCGGAAAAAGAGAATCGTCTCTATATTATTCAAGCGCCGGGAGATATCTATCGTGTCTTTACCGTTCGCTACGGCAATCCGCGTAATTGGGCGAGGGATATAACCCTGAACTTAAAAACATCGGATTTTTCATGGAGGCGATTGAAATGACCGCAAAGATATTGATAACCGGGGCAACCGGCACGATTGGAAGACGGGTAGTTGAGCAGATGTCGTCAAGGCGCGCAGACGTTCGCGCCGCTTGCAGAAGCGCTAATAAGATTGCCGCCATGAACCTGCCCGGCGTGGAGGCCGTGGACATGGACCTCGCAAGGCCGGACGGCTGGGGCAGGGCCTTTGACGGGATCGAGAAGGTCTTTTTCGCCACGCCGACGCCTGTTAACGATAATTACGTGGACACCGCGGCAAGGTTTGTCGACGCGGCAAAACTCTCCGGCGTAAAGCATATAGTAAGGCTCTCCGGCAACGGGGCCGACTACGAGCCGTGCATCGCGCTTGCCCGTTGGCACAGGATTATCGAAAGGTATATCATGGCATCCGGCCTCGAATATACCATGCTGAGGCCATCCCCGTTTATGCAGAACTTCGTCAACTTCTACCGTCCGGTCAACGGGGCGATATGCCTGCCCCTTGGTCTGGGGAAGGTTGCCTACATTGACGCCGGCGACGTGGCTCGCTGCGCGGTCGCGGCGCTCACCGGCGCTGGACATACCGGCAAGGCATACACGCTCACCGGCGCCGAGGCGCTCACCATCGCCGAGATCGCGGATATACTCTCGAACGCGACCGGCAAAAAGACGACCTACGCCGACGTCCCTGAGGAGTCCGCCCGCAACGCGATGAAGGAGCACGGTATGCCTGCTTTGGCCATCGACGCCTTGATGGAGTTGTACGCGATATGCAAGGCCGGCTACGTTGCCGGCGTAACCGATGCCGTTGAACGCATTACCGGCAAAAAGCCGACGACCTTCAGCGCATTTGCGGCGGATCACGCAAGCGCCTTTTAATCGTCCGCGCGGCAGGGCCTCATAAAGCCCTACGGTTTATTGCGTCCTTTGCAACGCGGGGCGGCATATCGTGTTTGCGCCGCCCTCTCCCTTTAAGCCGTTTTTTCGGTAGTTCGTCTTAGCAGTTCCCTTGCAAAGGCATCTTCGTCTTCCCGCGATTCAAGCTCGTTGTCGCACCTTTTCTTGAATATGGCGTCCAACGCATCGCCGATTTCCGCGCCTTCCTTGAACCCGAGTCTTTTAAGGTCCTCTCCGTTAAGGTGCGTCCTCAGATGCTTGAGCGTCGAGATGTGCGTTGAGATATCCTTCTTCGCCTTTTCATTGTGCGCCTTCGCAAGCATGTACAGCGTCGTCTCAAGCGGCAGAGGCGCAAGGAGTTCATAAGCGCCGCTCAAACTCGTTATTGCGCCGGAATTTATCATATTAAGCGCCTTGGACGCGGCCCGGCGCGCCTCTATCGCCTCAAGCGTCTTTCTTCCGGGGATGCAAAGCCTTTCAACAAGTCCGGCAAGCTCTTTATCCTTGACCGTGTCGGTCAGCGCTAAAAAGAGCGTAAGCCATCCCTCGGCCTTGTCCTTTGTATAAAGAAGTTCATGCCATGCAAGCGCCTCTTTGGCCTTTTCAAAAAAAGCGGCGCGTTCCACGCCCCAGGAGATGTCCTTGTGGACGAGGGCAAGTATGCCGAGTTCATGGAGCTTGCTTATGGCTCCGACGGCCGCGTCCTCCTCAAGGATATTTTTAAGCTCGTCAAAAAGCCTTGCGCCTTTGAGCTTCTTGAAAATGTCCTGCCTTACCGAGTTCTTGACGAGATATAACGTATGTTTGCTGACCTTAAAGCCGAACTTCTCCGAAAACCTTATTGCCCTCAAGAGCCGCGTCGGGTCTTCAACGAAGCTCAGGTTGTGCAGCACCCGGATGGTCTTTTCCTTGATGTCTTTTTGAGCGCCGAAAAAATCTATCGTTTGACCGAATCGTTGGGGGTTCAACGCTATGGCCAATGTGTTTATCACGAAGTCCCGTCTGTACAGGTCGAGCTTCAACGACGACGCCTGCACGGTTGGAAGCGCGCCGGGTCTTTCATAATATTCGAGCCTCGCGGTGGCGACGTCCACCTTGAAGCCGTCGGGAAAGACGAGAATCGCGGTCTTGAACCTCTCGTGAGTCTTGACCTCGGCGCCTCGCCTTGACGCGAACGCCTCGGCGAAGGCTATGCCGTTGCCGCCTTCTATGACGATGTCCACGTCGAGGTTCGGGCGCCTCAAGAGCAGGTCGCGCGTGAACCCGCCGACCACGTACGCGCTCATGCCCAGTTCATCGGCGGCGCGTCCGGCGTCTTCGAGTATGTCGATAACCCATTCAGGGAGTCGCTCTCTCATTATCCCGCGCATGTTTCTCGGCCTTGCGCCCTTTCCGCCGTCGGCCTTGTTCAATTCCTCCTCAAGGAGTTTCAAAAGGTCGGTGCGGGTTATCACGCCGGCGACAAGGCCGTCTTTAATCACGGGAAGGAGTCTTGCGCCGCGGGAGGCGATCCTTTCGCGTATCTCGTCGATCGAGGCTCTCCAGCCGACGGTCTCGCACTCGGTAGTCATGTACGCGCTCACCGGATGAGCGCCGAGGCCGTGGAATACGGACTTGTCGGCAATCTGTCTCGTTATGACGCCAAGGCATCCTGAGGAGTCGGCAACCGGGGCGGCATTTATATTGTATTTGAGCATGATAGTAACCGCGTCCCTGACCGGCGTTTGAGGAGACACCGTGATGGCCGGGGATGAGCAGATGTCCGAGGCCACGGCCTTTGGAACGATGTTTCGCCGCAGCGCATCGAGGAGAGCATCTTTGGCCTGAATGAGCGTCATGTCTTTGAGCGTGGCCGAGGCCGCAAAGGTGTGCCCTCCTCCTCCGAGCGCGCCGAGTATCGCGCCGGCGTTGACCTCCGGGTCGCGGCTTCTCGCCACGATATGGACGCGGTCGATCGCGTCGGCAACGAGGAATAGGTTTTTCAATCCGTCTATCTCCATCATCTTGTGCGCCAATATGGAGATGTCCCCGGCGTACCTTTCCATGTATCCATCGGCAATGGTTACGGATATCCCGCCGATGGAGTGCAATGTTTCGCTTTGAAGAAAACCGTCGAGCAAAGAGACCTCAACGCTTGTCATCTCTCTTTTGATGAAGCCGGAGACCTCGGCAAGATCGGCGCCGCAAGACAGGAGAAAGGCGGCGGCTTCAAAGTCCTCAATCGTAGTGGAAGGGAAGCTTAATGAACCGGTGTCTTCGTATATGCCGGCCATCATTATCGTGGCCTCCCGTCGGGTGAGCGCCATGCCCTTTTCCTTTATCAAGAGAGTCAACACGGTTGTCGTTGAACCGTAAGGACGTATATGTTCGACGCTCCCCCTGATGTCGCCCGCGGAGACAGGGTGGTGGTCGTAGACGTGCACTTCCATCACAGGGCGATTGAGGAGCGCTGAAAGAGAGCCGATACGACCGGGTTGTTTTACGTCGACAAGGATGAGGAGGTCTACGTCAACGGCGTTTATCTCCATCTCGTTTGCAAAGGAGAATCTATAAGGCAACCCCAGCGTGCCGACGACCTCGGAGACCCTTTTTTCAAGCGCGCCGGAGAACACTGCAATCGCATCAGGGTACAGTTTTTTCGCGGCCACCATGGAGGCGACCGTGTCGAAGTCCGCGCCCGTATGCGAGGTGATTATCTTCATGAGCCGATATTAGCACAATCGGACGGGAGGTGGCCAGCGATAGGTTCGGCGGGCGCCATAGGTGTTTTCAAGCCGGTCAGCGCATTCCCAATCAAAGTTTTTCTGGCATACTTTTTTTTCAAAAAAGGTATGGAAAATAGTTGATAGTTGTCCAACAGGCTGTATAATATGAGTGCCTTAATCTTGAACGTGGATGCAAATAACTACAAAACCATATAACGCCCTTTCCGATTACATGAAGGCGCGTTTCGGCTGCAAGGTCTTCAAGGTAAGCCTTGACGCGGGCCTTACCTGTCCGAACAGGGACGGCTCAAAGGGCAATGGCGGTTGTATTTATTGCTCAAACGCCTCGCTCAAGCCTAAGGGCGCGGCCTTGAAAGGCATAGCCGATCAACTCGCCGCGGGCATTGATTACATTCGTATTCGTCATAAGGCGGTAAAGTTCATCGCCTACTTTCAGATGAACACCGGCACGTATGCGCCGACGGAATATCTCAGGGGCATATTCAACGAGGCGCTTATCTCCAAGGACGTGGCCGGCATCAGTATATCGACGAGGCCGGACTGTTTGAGCGACGCAACGCTTGATATGCTCGCGAGCCTCAAAGGGGCTGGGCCGCTGTGGCTGGAACTTGGGCTTCAGTCGGCAAACGACAGGGTGCTTGAGGCGCTGAACAGACGGCATACCGTAAAGGAGTTCGAGGACGCTGTTCATCGGGCGAGGATAAGAGGCATCGACGTGTGCGCCCACGTCATCATCGGGCTTCCCGGAGAGGATGCAACGGATTGGTTGAACACGGCGCAATTCCTTGGCGGCGTCAAGGTCTGGGGCGTCAAGTTCCATCAGCTTCAGGTGCTCAAGGGCACGGCGCTTAATGAGATGTACGAACGCGGAGAGGTGCGGCTTTTGGAGCTTGACGAATACGCCTCGGCAATCGTTGACTGCATCGAGGCCCTGCCGCCGGCGACGGTTGTGCACAGGCTTTGTGGGGACGCGCCCTTAGAGCATCTCGTGGCCCCGAGGTGGGGCGTAAATAAATTCATCGTCATGGACAGGATACGAAGGTTTTTCGTGGAGAGGGGCGCTTATCAAGGCAGGACGAGCCCTACCTTTCTTGAAAGACCGGTTACACGGCGACTCGCGCCGCAGGCGCGATAAGACGTGGTCTCAAAATGAGCAATTCCTTGCCGGGGCTAACCGCAGGTTAGCCAGCGGTAGGCCAAAGAACTTTGATAGGGGATAGACACCAAGGCTGATAAAAACCGGTGTTGCCCCCATGCGGCAAGCACCCTCGAAAAATCTTCTAATTTTAGGGACAACCTTATCTCAGGAGGACTGATGTCAGACCAGCGCGTTGAAAAACTCGCCTCGATACTCGTCAAACATTCCGTTGCCGTTAAAAAGGGAGATACGGTGCTTATAGGCGCTTCAACCGAGCTTGCCAAGCCGTTGGTACTGGCCGTTTACAAGGAGGTTATGAAGGCCGGCGGCCATCCTCTTACGGCAATCGGCTTTGAGGAGACAGGGAATCTTTTTTACGAACATGCGTCCGAGGCGCAGATAGCACAGTTCCCCAAGATCAAGATGTACGAGGCAAAAAACGTCGACTGTGTAATCAATATACGCGCCTCGGCGAATAAGAAGTCCCTTTCAAACGTGGAGCCGAAACTCATCGCCGGACGCAGTAAGGTGTTGCGCCCAATAAGCGAGGAGATTGTCAACAACAAGCGCTGGGTTATATGCAACTTCCCGACGAACGGTCTGGCTCAGGAGGCGGACATGAGCCTCGAGGAGTACGAATCGTTCGTCTACGGGGCCACGAACGTCAACTGGGCGGCCGTTGAGAAAAAGGAGATGAAATTAAAGAAGGCGCTCGACGTTGCAAACGAGGCGCGCATCATCGGCAAGGATACCGACTTGAGGATAGGCATAAAGGGCAGGAAGGCCATCGCCTGTTTCGGGGAGCGCAACATGCCCGACGGCGAGGTCTTCCTCTCTCCATTGGAGGATTCGGCTGAGGGGCGCATCTACTACGAGATGCCCGCCATATATCAAGGCAGGGAGGTGCTCGGCATAAGGCTTGAGTTTAAGGCGGGAAAGGTCGTCTTTGCCTCCGCGGAAAAGAACGAACCATTCCTTATAACCATGCTCGACACGGACAAGGGCGCGCGTTTTTTAGGGGAGCTTGGGATCGGATGCAACTACGGGATAAAGAGGTTCACCAAGGACATCCTTTTCGACGAGAAGATAGGCGGCACCGTTCATCTTGCGGTCGGGCGCTCTTACGAGGAGGCCGGGGGCAAAAACGTCTCGGCCATACACTGGGACATGATAAAGGACCTGAGAGAGGGCGGCGCGCTGCTGCTTGACGGAAAGGCCGTGCAGAAGAACGGTAGGTTCCTGCCTTTTTGAAAGAACGGCTGCTCCTGTTGCCACGGCGGCTGTGTCGGTAACGTTGTCTATTTTGTGTTATGGTGCGGGTGGTGTTGGGCAACATAAGTTATTCGTCAGCCTGTTGGCTTATTCCCAATTAAAGTTCTTTGGCCTACCTTTCTTTCAAGAAAGGTAGGCTTGACAGGTTTTTTTGCGAAAGTTATTATTAGTAATTCGGAGGAGGGATGCATGGAAACCGACATAGTATTGAAGTCGTTCAACGAGGGGATGAAGGCGCAAGAGAGGTTCTTCACGAAGAAAAATGTTGCCCTCGTGGTGCAGGCCGCGGCCATGATAGCCGACTCCTTCAAGGCCGGAGGCAAGCTCATGCTTGCGGGCAACGGCGGCTCCGCCGCGGACGCGCAACATATAGCCGCCGAGTTCGTCAACAGGTTCGAGATAGAAAGGCCGCCGCTTCCGGCGCTCGCCCTCACGACAGACACATCCAATATAACGAGCATCGGGAACGATTATTCCTTTGATCAGATTTTTTCAAAGCAGGTCAGGGCGCTCGGCAAGGAAGGAGACGTGCTCCTTGCCATTTCGACGAGCGGCAACTCCGCCAACGTGGCAAAGGCCGTGGAGGTAGGAAGCGCAATGGGCATAAAGACCATCGCCCTTACTGGCAAGGGCGGCGGCATCCTTGCCGGCAAGACCGACCTGCTCCTTAACGTGGACGCAAAGTCCACGGCAAGGATTCAGGAGGTGCACATCACCATCTGCCATATCCTCTGCGAGCTTATAGACCACGCGCTGTTCCAGAAGGCCGGACACGAGAGAGGCGCATCCTGATGAACAAGAGGTTCAAGCCCGTCAACCTCAAGGGCGTCAAGACCTACTCGATAAAGGACAGGAAGAGCAAGGTAAGCGTCGAGGAGTTTGCCGTGGTCTATCGCCGTGGTTCGTCGTTCGGCGATTTTTTATCGTCCCTTCCGGCCATATTGGGCGCAAAGGATTTGAAGGCCGTTGCCGACGCGGTCGTTGCCGCGCATAAGTCCGGCTCAACCGTTGCCTTTGGGATCGGCGGCCACGTCATAAAGACCGGACTTGGGCCGATCATCATAGACCTTATCGAAAGAGGCGTTATAAACGCGATCGCCATGAACGGCTCTTGCGTTGTCCATGACTTTGAAACGGCCTTTGCAGGGGTTACGTCCGAGGACGTTGACGTGGATCTGTCGAGCGGCTCATTCGGCATGGCAAAGGAGACAGGGAGCCTTCTCAATAAGGCGATAAAAAAGGACGCAAGAGCGGGCCTCGGTTTTGCCGTCGGCACGATGATTGATTCGTCGCGTTTTCCTCATAAAGACAAGAGCATCCTTGCCGCGGCGGCGCGGCTGAACGTTCCGGCGACCGTGCACGTGGCGCTCGGCACGGACATACTGCACATACACCCGGCCATGGACGCGGCGGCCACCGGCGTTGCCTCCATGACCGACTTCAGGCGCTTTTGTTCGGTTGTGGCCTCGCTTGAAAAAGGCGTTTATATCAACCTCGGCTCGGCCGTCATACTGCCTGAGGTGTTTTTGAAGGCGCTTACCCTCGTCCGTAACCTTGGACACAAGGTTGACGATTTTACGGCCGTTAACATGGACTTCATACAGCACTACAGGCCGCTTACAAACGTCGTAAGGAGGCCGACAGCCGGAAAAGGACGCGGCATAAGGCTTACCGGACATCACGAGATAATGCTGCCGCTCCTTGCAGGGGCGATAATCGAGCAGTTGCCATGACCGAGGCTGATAGGATATGCAAGACGCTCAAATCGGCGTTGGGCAAACGGAGCGAGATAAAGTTCGCGTATCTGTTCGGCTCTCTTGCCAAGGGAACGGCGGGCAGGACAAGCGATATCGACGTGGCCGTGTATGTGGACGATAAGGCGCTCAAGATGGAACAAGGTTATGGCTACAAGGCGGAGTTGACGACCGCGCTCATGAGCGCCCTCGGCACGAACAAGGTTGACGTAGTGGTGCTCAACGTTGCCAAGCCGTTTTTGCGGCATCAGGTGATGAAAAACGGGAAGGTCATATTGTCCAACGACGCAAGAGAGGCCGCCGATTTTATCGTGGATACCATGCGCCGTTATGACGACGCAAAGAGGCTCATGGCGATTCAACATCATTATATGCTCCGGCGCATCGAAGAGGGCAGGTTCGGAAGATGACGGATTTGAGACTTGTGCGCCGCAAGATAGCGGAGCTTGAAGGTTGCGTCAAGTCGCTTGACGAGATGAGCGCGTACAGCCTTGGCGAGCTTGAAAAGGACGTTCAAAAGGCGTGGGCCGCTGAAAGGGGGCTGCAACTTGCGATCCAGATGGTCATTGACATCGGGATGCACATACTTTCAGCGGAGGGCCAAGGCGATATAGAGGACTACGCCGGAGCGATCCAACGGCTCGGCGAGTTGGGCGTAATCCCTAAGAAGTTTGCCGCGAAGATCAAGGGCATGGCCGGTTTCAGAAATGTCCTTGTCCACGAATACGCCGACGTGGACCTCAAACGGGTGCACGGCGCGCTCAGGCGCGAGTTGGACGACTTCAGAAGATTCGCTCGATACGTTACGAAATATACGGCTGGACGAACATAATGACAAACGCCGATAATAAACTCTGGTCAGGCAGGTTTGCTCAAGAGACGAACGCGCTCGTTGACGAGTTCAACGCTTCCATCGCCCTTGATTGCCGCCTGTACAGGCACGACATATGCGGCTCCATCGCGCATACAGCCGTGTTAGAGGCGGCCGGAGTCCTTACGCGCAAGGAGGCAAGGCGCATAATCGCCGGACTTAAGGCCGTTGAAAAGGAGATAGCCTCAGGCGCGTTGAAGTTTTCATCCGGCATGGAGGACGTGCACATGGCCGTTGAGGCCGCGCTCACCGGCAAGATCGGGCCGCTCGGCGGAAAACTCCATACCGGCAGGAGTAGAAACGATCAGATCGCGCTTGACGAGAGGCTCTATCTCAAGGACGAACTGTACGCGATAATATCGCTTCTCCACGCGCTCAAAACGGCCGTTGTCGAGACGGCCGAGCGCGGCGCAGGGAGCGTGATGCCGGGATATACGCACCTTCAAAGGGCGCAACCCGTGCTCTTTGTCCATCACCTGCTCGCGTATTACGAGATGTTCAAGCGCGATACTGGAAGATTCATCGACTGCCTTGAAAGAACGGACGAGATGCCGCTCGGCTCAGGCGCGCTTGCAGGAAGTCCGTATCCCCTTGACAGGCGATACGCCGCTAAACTGCTCGGTTTTTCACGCATAACCGAGAACAGCATTGACGCGGTATCCGACAGGGACTTCATCCTTGAGTTTCTTTCATCCGCGAGCATACTGATGACGCATCTGTCGCGGCTCTCAGAGGAGCTTGTGATATGGTCGAGTCAGGAGTTCGGCTTCATCGAGATATCGGACGCCTTTTCAACCGGTTCGTCCATCATGCCGCAAAAGAAGAACCCGGACGTTGCCGAGCTTACCCGTGGAAAGACCGGCAGGGTATACGGCAATCTTGTTGCGCTCCTTACCGTGATGAAGGCCTTGCCCCTTGCCTATAACAAGGACATGCAGGAGGATAAGGCCCCGCTCTTTGACACGGTTGACACGGTAAAGACGGTCTTGAGAGTTTTTGCCCCGATGCTTAGAGGCATGAAGATAAACGCGGGAAGGATGCTCGTTGCCACAGAGGCTGGCTTTCTGAACGCGACCGACGTTGCGGATTACCTCGTTAAAAAAGGCCTGCCCTTCAGGCAGGCGCATCACGTTGCCGGACGGCTGGTCGCCTATTGCATAAAGAACAAGAAGATGCTCAAAGACCTTGCGATGGACGAGTGGAAAGGCTTTTCGATTTTATTCGACAGCGGCATAAAAGAGGCCGTTGCAATCCAAAACTCGCTCAACGCAAGGAAGGTCTACGGCGGGACGTCCATCAAAACCGTCTCAGCGCGGCTCAAGGCCGTTAAGGCCGAGTTGAGAAAGGGGCTGTAGGCTACCTCTAAAAATTGCTATTTTTCCCGATTTCTTTGTCAGGACGAAAATAAAAATGCTCACATATTCGCATATATGCTCCGCTTTTTATTTTCGCCCTTCCTCGAACTCGGAAAAAATTTCTAATCTTTAGAGGCAGCCTGTAAAGAGATGAGTAAACGCTGCTTAGTTTTCATAGTGGCATTGGCGCTTTTTTCAATCACAGCGTCTTCATGCGGCAAAAAGGCCCCGCCTCAGCCGCCTCTGGAGGAAGCAAGCGTTGCCGTTCAATCGAAATAACCGCAACAAGTAAGGTTCACGGGAGATATTCATGCACTTTTTCGCCTACAAGAACAAGAGGTTTTACGCGGAGGGCGTGTCCATCGAAAAGATCGCCAAAGAGGTCGGCACTCCGGTCTACGTCTACAGCAAAAAAACGCTCCTGCGCCATTACAAGGCGTTCTCATCGGCCTTTTCTGCCGTGCCTCATCTCGTTTGCTACTCGGTCAAGGCCAACTCCAACCTTGCCATCCTCAAGACGTTCGCTGGACAGGGCAGCGGTTTTGACATCGTTTCAGGCGGGGAGCTGTTCAGGGCATTGAAGGCCGGGGCCGACGCGAGGAAGATTGTCTATTCCGGCGTGGGCAAGCGTTCCGACGAGATCGAGTACGCCATTAAGTCGAACATCCTCATGTTCAACGTCGAGAGCATGGAGGAGATGGCCGTTATTGACGCTATTGCCGGAAGGCTCAAAAAAAAGGCGGCAATAGCCATCAGGGTGAACCCGGACGTTGACCCTAAGACCCATCCTTACATCTCCACCGGTCTTAAAAAAAACAAGTTCGGCATAGAGACCGAGGCCGCGATAAGGGGATACGTCTATGCGAAAAACAACTTTAAGAACGTTATGCCAATAGGCGTTGACTGCCATATAGGTTCGCAGATAACGGAGATAAGCCCGTTCGTCGCCGCGCTCAAAAAGACCCGCGAGCTTGTCCTGACCCTCAAGGGTCTCGGCATTGACGTAAGATACCTTGACATGGGCGGCGGACTGGGCATAACCTATGATAAGGAGATCCCGCCTCATCCGACAAGGTACGGCGAGGCCGTTATCGAAGGCACAAAGCGGCTCGGCGTTACGCTCATATTCGAACCGGGCCGGGTCATGGTGGGCAACGCCGGGGCGCTCGTAACCAGCGTGCTTTACACCAAGAAGAGCGGCGCAAAGAACTTCATCGTCGTTGACGCGGGCATGAACGACCTTGCAAGGCCGAGCCTGTACGGCTCATACCACGCCATCAAGCCCGCGAGAGAAAACAACGCGGAGGAGATTACAGCCGACGTGGTCGGCCCGATCTGCGAGTCCGGCGACTTTCTTGCAAAGGACAGGCTTGTAAAGGATATTGAGGCAGGAGAAGTCTTGGCCGTGATGAGCGCCGGGGCCTACGGTTTTTCCATGTCAAGCAACTATAACTCAAGGCCCAGGGCCGCTGAGGTCATGGTGGACGGCGCCGGGTTTTACACGATAAGAAAAAGGGAGACGTTCAAAGACCTTATAAACGGCGAGGTAGTCGCCGTCCCGACTAAAAAACGCGCAAAGACGGTCAAGCGTTAGAACATGCAAATACAGTTCACCAAGATGCACGGCCTTGGCAACGACTTCATCCTGCTTGACTGCCGGACAACCTGGATACCGGCGCTTCAAAAGGCCTTACGGCGTCTGTCTGACAGGCGCTTCGGCATAGGCTTTGATCAGGCGCTTATCCTCCGAGGTTCGGACAAGGCCGACTTTGCGATGGACATCTACAACAACGACGGGGCGCGGGTCGAGATGTGCGGCAACGGCATTCGATGCCTTGCAAAATATATCTGGTCAAGAGGGCTGTCAAAGAAGAGGCGGCTTGACATAGAAACCCTTGCGGGCGTTATAAGGCCGGAAAAGGCGGGAGAACTCATCAGGGTGGACATGGGTGAGCCGATACTTGAGGGGACTTTAATTCCTACGGTCATGGAAGGGCATATCATTGACAAGCGGCTTGCCATAAGCGACAAGGTCTTTCACATAACCTGCGTCTCTATGGGCAACCCGCATTGCGTCATATTCGTGGACGACGCAGCCGCATTTCCGGTTGAGAAGTACGGGCCGCTCATCGAGATAAACAAGTTCTTTCCAAGAAAGACCAACGTCGAGTTCATAGAGGTTTTAAGCCGAAGCAGGATAAGGATGCGAGTCTGGGAAAGAGGGGCGGGCCAGACCCTTGCCTGCGGCACGGGGGCCTCGGCCTCAGCCGTTGCGGCCATTCTCAAAGGCCATACCAACAAGATTGTAACGGTTGAGCTTCCCGGCGGGAACCTCAAGATCGAATGGGCAAAGGACAACCACGTCTACATGACAGGCCAGGCCGAGGAGGTCTTTACCGGGGTTGTGGAGATTTAACAATGGCGATTGCGAAGGAAGAATCTTTAAGAGAACTGCGAAAGGCGCCCGGCATAGGCGAACGTATGGCGCTTGACCTGTACGGCCTTGGCGTGCGCTCTCTGGACGAGTTGAAGAAGCAAGACCCTGAGAAGCTCTATAACGGATTATGTGTAAAGTCGGGCGGGCATGTTGACAGGTGCGTACTTTACGTCTTCCGGTGCGCGGTATATTTTGCGAGATGCAAGCGCCACGATCCGAAACTCCTTAAATGGTGGAACTGGAAGGACAGGACGATTTGAAGTCGAAGGGCGGCAATTATCTTCGTTGGAGGCTTGCATGACGGCATCAACAGTTACAGGCACATATACCGCACTTGTTACCCCGTTCAGGGACGGCGCAATTGACGAGGCGGCATTAAGACAGCACGTTGACCATCAAATTCAAAACGGCATAAACGGCCTTGTGCCGTGCGGCACTACCGGCGAATCGGCTACGCTCAATTATGACGAGCATATAAGGGTCATCGAGCTTACAGTCGAGGCCGCCGCAGGCCGTGTGCCGGTCATGGCTGGCACAGGCTCGAACTCCACGGCCGAGACCATAATGCTCACGAGGCAGGCTGAAAAACTCGGCGCGTCCGCCGCGCTCCTCATAACGCCTTACTACAACAAGCCCACGCAACAGGGGCTTTATGAACATTACAAGAAGGTCTCCGAGGAGGTCTCCATCCCGTTGGTGTTGTACAACGTCCCGGGGCGCACCGGCGTCAACATGTTGCCGGAGACCGTGGCGCGGCTCTCCGCGCTCAAAAACATAGTCGGCGTCAAGGAGGCCACAGGGGACTTAAAGCAGGTGAGCGAGGTAATGGAGTTCTCTAAAAAGGGCTTCATAGTCCTTTCAGGCGACGACTTCACGACGCTCCCAATGCTCGCCGTCGGAGGACACGGGGTGATTTCCGTAACGTCCAACGTCGCCCCGAAAGACGTAAGCGCGATGGTAAGGGCGTATCTTTCAGGCTCATATGAAGAGGCGATGAAGCTGCATTATTCACTTCAACCGCTTCACAGGGCCATGTTCCTTGAGACCAACCCTAGCCCCGTTAAGACCGCGTTGGCCATGATGGGACGGATGAAAGAGGAGTTCAGGCTTCCGCTCGTCAGGATGAGCGAGGCGAACAGGGAGAAACTATCCGGCGTGCTTGCCGGATACGGACTCGGCGGCGTAAAGATATGATGGAGACAAATATGATACATGTCGTCGTTACAGGCGCATCCGGCAGGATGGGCAGGGCCATAATCACGGCTCTCATCGACAATCCCTCGATCACACTCGTCGCGGCGCTGGAAAGGGATGAATCGCCCTTTCTCGGCAAGGACGCGGGCGAGGTCGCCGGAGCCGCCAAATTCGGGGTTAAGGTAAGCGTGGATAGGGAAAAGGCGGTAAAGAAGGCCGACGTAATCATAGATTTTTCCATGCCCGAGGCATCGATGAAGCTGATCGAGGATGCCGTTCAATCGAAGAAGGCCGTGGTGATCGGCACGACCGGGTTTTCCCATCATCAGCGCGAGGCCATAAAAGAGGCTGGGGCAAAGATACCGATCGTCATGTCGCCGAACATGAGCGTCGGCGTGAATCTGCTCTTGAAGCTCGTAGAGGAGGCGGCCTCGGTCATCGGCAAGGGTTATGACATAGAGATAGTAGAGGCGCACCACAGACACAAAAAAGACGCGCCATCCGGCACGGCCGTGCGCTTGGCCGAGGTCATCGCAACGAGGCTTGAGCGCGACCTTGAAAAGGTGGCGGTCTATCAAAGGAAGGGCATAGTCGGGGAGAGACGTCCGGAGGAGATAGGCATACAAAGCATACGCGCGGGGGACATAGTCGGAGATCATACCGTGATATTCGCGGCCCCCGGCGAAAGGATTGAGCTTACGCACAAGGCGCAGTCAAGGGACACCTTTGCCGCCGGGGCGGTCAGGGCCGCCGTATGGGCAGCGGGCAAACCGGCCGGACTATATGACATGCAGGACGTGCTTGGACTCAAGGCAGGCTCTAAAAATTGCTCTTTTTCCTGATCTCTTTGTTGGGGCGAAAATAAAATGCTCACATATTTACATATATGCTCCGCTTTTATTTTCGCCCCGCCTCGACCTCAGAAAAAATAGCTAATTTTTAGAGGCAGCCTTAAGTAAATCGCACCATCAAAAGGGAGAAGAAAAGATGAAGAACAAAGCAGGTCTCGCAATGACGCTTCTTGCCGCAACATGGTTGCTGACGACAGCGCCGGATGACGCTCACGCCTTTGACCCTGCGCCGGGCGCCAAGGAGTGCGCGTCCTGCCATACGCTTTCAAACGAAGAGGCGGGTAAATTGCTCCTTGTCGAGAAGTTCAAGGCCGAGGTCAAGGAGGTTCGCCCTGGCCCGATAAAGGGCCTCTGGGAGGTGGAGCTTACGCAAAACAACAAGGGCATAATCGTGTACGTTGATTACGGCAAGAAGTACCTTGCCGAGGGCATGAGGTTCATCGAGATTGCAAAGCTCAGCGAGAGCGCGCCTCCTCCGCCGCCCAAGAAGATCGACCTTTCCAAGGTGCCGCTTGATCACGCCGTGGTGCTTGGCGACGCCAAGGCCGAGAAAAAGGTAATCGTCTTCGACGACCCCGACTGCCCGTATTGCAAGAAGCTTGACGAGGAGATAAAGATTATCCTTGAGAAGAGAAAGGACATCGCCTTTTACATAAAGATGTTCCCGCTTCCTATGCACCCTGAGGCTTATGACAAAAGCAAGGCCATCGTTTGCGCCAACGCGAGCGGCAAGGGAGGCAAGGGCGCAAAGCTCCTGGCTGATGCCTTTGCGGGCAAGAAACTGCCAAAGGCGACCTGTGACACGAAAGAGGTTGATAACAACATAAAACTTGCGCCGGAGCTTGGCATTACCGGCACACCCGGCATAATACTGCCGGACGGAAGGCTTATAGGCGGATATGCCCCGGCTGATACGCTAATAGAACTCATTGACAATCCGCAGAAGCAATAGGGAGCGGGGAGCGGGAGGTGGGAGATGGTAAAGACTTTATTACTCCCTGCCTCCCGCATCCCATCTACAGGAGCGGCAGTTTTCGTAGGGATGTATTATGCGGGTTAATACTGGAGCCGACGGGGGGAATTGAACCCCCGACCTACTGATTACGAATCAGTTGCTCTACCCCTGAGCTACATCGGCTTAGATGTGATTTGATGCGTAATAGCACAAGATTCTTCAACAGAGTTACGCGGCACCGGCAGACTTCAAATATTAAGGCATGGTGCGCCGATTGTCAAGATTTTTGGCGTACCTTGGTTTTCTGCCGTCCGCCTCCGACGCATCACGCCGCTGGATAACAAACAATGCCTTCGTCAACGTTGGGTTTTTGCAATCTGTCAGGAGACCTCATGACGCAAAACCTGTCTTTTGAAGACGAATGCGCGGGTGGTCCCGGGTTCGGCACGGCGCTGATAATCGGAGAACACGGGCAGGACTGCTCGGCATTCGGCAAGGAGGTCGGCGCCAATGGTTATGAAGTCCTTGTAGCGGACGGGCTTGACGCCGGTCTGGCGCTCGTTGATACGAACAAGCCGTCCGTTGTGCTTCTTTCCATTTCCTTTCCGCTTGACGAGGCGCAGTGCGCCGTTGACATAAGGAAGATACGCGAGGCCGCCGGAACCGGGCATCCGTCGATAATAGCCTTTGCCGCCGGGCGAGGCGGCGGGAATGAGTACGTCCATGCGCTCTCGATCGGGGCCGACGACTTCATCTCAACGCCGGTGGACGGCACGGAGCTTGTTGCCAAGCTCAGAACGCACTCGAAGCTTCATGACTTCTACAGGGAGCTTCAAGAGGACAAAAAGAACCTCGAAACCCTGCTTGCCATCACTGCGGCCATGAGCGCCACGCTTGACGCCTCCGAGGTCTTGAGCATCATCGTATCCAAGGTGGCCGACGTTACCGGGGCGGTGCGCTGTTCGATCGTGCTCGCGGGCGATAAGGACGAGGGTTATGTGCTCGCGTCCCACGAGGACAGGTCCATAAGGGAGTTGAAGATCGACCTTTCAAAATACCCTGAGATAAGGCGGGCCATAGAGACCAAAAGGACGATAGCCATTGCCGACATCGTAAACGACCCGATCATGTCCGCGGTAAGGGATAAGGTTTCAGGCTTAAAGGAGATGAGCGCGCTCATCGTGCCCATAGTCTTCAACGACGTATCGCTCGGCACTCTGTTTCTCAGGGTCAGGAGGAGGGAGCGCGGGTTTTCAAGGAAGGAGATGGATTTTTGCGGGATCGTGGCCAACTCGGCCTTTCACGCCATGCGTAATGCGCGGATGTTCGCGCGTCTTATGCAGGAAAAAGACACCCTTCAGGAGATAGTGACAAGGGACCAGCTCACCTCGCTTTTCAACCACAACTTTTTCTATACGCGCCTTGAGGAGGAGTTTGACAGAGCCGTGCGCTATGACATGCCTCTGTCCGTCATAATGATCGACATTGACGACTTCAAGGAGGTAAACGACAGGCACGGTCATCTGGCCGGAGACGCGGTGCTCAAGGACCTGTCAGCGATGATCAAAAAGGGCGTGAGAAAGACCGACATCGTGGCAAGGTACGGCGGCGAGGAGTTCGCCGTGATACTTCCCCATACCGGCTTGAACGGCGCGCTTGAGGAGGGCGAAAGGCTCCGTGAGATTATCGAAAGCCACGCTTACGCCGGATTTATTGAAGAAAGGATTACGATAAGCGTAGGCGTCGCTTCTTACCCGCAAAAGGCCGCCATGAACTCCGCTGAGCTGGTAAACAGCGCGGACAACGCGCTCTACAAGGCCAAGTGGTCTGGAAAGAACTGCGTCCGCGCTACGGATTGAGAGGGGGTCGTATGCCAGACCGGTTTAAGGATGCCGCAAAACAGGAGGTCTGGCGGGCGTTACGAGCGCTCAACGACGCATGGACCAAAGGGAATCCGGAATGTTTGAAGGACTGTTTTCACAAAGACATGGTGGCAATCACCGCCACTGACAAGGAACGCCTTGTAGGCCGAGACGCTTGTGTTGCCTCTTGGAATAGATTTGCTAAAACCGCCAAGATACACCGCTGGAAGGAAATTGATCCAACGGTTCAAATTTACGGCGATACGGCGGTGGTAACATATTACTTTGATATGTCGTTTGATATGGGCGGCCGAACAATCGACATGGGGGGCCATGACATGTTCGTATTTGTCAAGGAAGGCGGCAAGTGGTGGGCTGTGGCCGATCAATTCTCAGCCTATCCGCAGCATTGAGCGGCGCGATGCACAAGGCATTGCCGTTTCTTTTCCTCCATCACTTCCCGTCTATCTTTATGGCGCACAGGGTCCCGCACATGGTGCATACGGACTTATCTTCCGTGGGCGGGGCGCTCTCCCTGAGCCGTCTTGCCTTCACAGGGTCAATTGACAGGCTTATCTGCGCCTCCCAGTCAAGCGCCTTTCTCGCCTTTGAAAGCCTTATGTCCCGCTCGATGGCGCCCTTTCTTTTCTTTGCGATGTCTCCGGCGTGCGCCGCTATCCTTGAGGCGATCACGCCCTCGCGCACGTCCTCAACAGTGGGCAGACGCAAGTGTTCGGACGGCGTAACGTAACAAAGAAAGTCCGCGCCAGCCGAGGCCGCTATCGCCCCGCCTATGGCCGAGGTTATGTGATCGTAACCCGGGGCTATGTCTGTAACGAGCGGGCCTAAGACGTAAAATGGCGCGTTGTTACATAGCCTCTTTTGCAGAATCATATTTGCCTCTATCTGATCGAGCGGCATGTGCCCGGGGCCTTCTATCATCACTTGCACCCCTTCGTCAAAGGCGGCCTTTTGGAGCGCGCCGAGCGTAACAAGCTCCTCTATCTGCGCCCTGTCCGTTGCGTCGGCAATGCAACCCGGCCTCAGACCGTCGCCAAGCGAGAGCACCACGTCGTATTTTTTTGCGATCTTCAAGAGGCGCGGGTACTCCTCGAAAAGAGGGTTTTCTCTCTTGTGATACCTCATCCACTCCGCGGTAAGCGCCCCGCCCCTGCTGACGATGCCCATGATGCGGCCCTCCACCTTCTCTATGGAGCGCATCGTTACCCCGCAGTGCACGGTTACGAAGTCCACGCCTTCGGCGGCCTGCTCCTCGATCACGTCGAATATCTCATCAGGGGCAAGCTCTACAAACGACTTCCTTTTTCGCTTTGCATAAAGCGCGGCCTGATATATCGGAACCGTGCCGATAGGCACGGAGGATTCCCGGAGCATCATGGCGCGTATGGCCTTCAGGTCTCCGCCGGTCGACAGGTCCATCACCGCGTCCGCCCCGGCGTCAAGCGCGGCCATGAGCTTGGCCATCTCCTCGTCAACGTCGAGATGATCCTGCGACGAGCCGATGTTGGCGTTGACCTTTGTCCTTAGTCCCGCGCCCACGGCAAGCCCCTCTATGGAGTCATGTGCGTTGTTCTTGGTTATCACGATGGCCCCGCTTGCGACGCCGGAGCGCATATATTCCGGCGCTACCCCTTCGCTAAGCGCGGCGGCCTTCATCTCATCGGTAATGACGCCCTTACGGGCCGATTCAAGCTGTGTCATGGCGTATCTTCTCCGTTTTTAAGGTGTACAGCAGTCTGCCGGCCGCCTCTTTAGCGTCTGGAGCGGCCATTATTGCCGATATGAGCGCGACGCCGCTTGCGTTGTTTTGCAATACCTCGGCGGCGTTGTCGTTTTTTATCCCGCCTATCGCGTATACCGGAATGCGCGTCGCGGCGCAAACGGCCTTTAGCGCATCAATGCCCACTGGCGCGCCGTAAGCGGCCTTGGACCGGGTTTCGTATACCGGGCCGAATGTGATGAAGTCAGCGCCTTCTTGCTCCGCGGCCATTGCCTCGTCAAGGCCGTGCGTTGAAACGCCGATGAGTTTGTCTGAACCGATAATCTTACGCGCATCCCCTGGGGGAAAACCGGATTGCCCAAGGTGTACGCCGTCGGCGTTACTGAGCAGGGCTATGTCCAGCCTGTCGTTTACAATGAGGCTTGCGCCGTATTCAGAGGTCAGTCCGCGCAAGGAACGCGCAATATGAAGGAGCGCTCTCCCCTCAAGGAGTTTTTCTCTCAGTTGTACGAGGCGAACCCCGGCGTCCAACGCGCCTTTCACCTGTCTCAGGAGATGTTCATCCCCCAAGCCCATCATGTCCGTTATAAGGTAGAGGGACGGCAAAGTCCCGCGGATCATCTTTCGGCCTTCCATAATCCTTTTACAGCTATGGCGATGACCGCTATTATCAGCAAGGACAGGCTTACGGCCTGCGCCGTTTTAATCTGCCCGAACATGAGACTGTCGGCCCTGAACTGCTCCACTATGAATCTGCCGAACGAGTACATCGCCAGATATGAGGCGAATATAAAGCCGTCCCTGTGCGCCCTTTTTCTCAAGACAAACCACAGGACGACGAAGATTGTGAGGTTGAAGGCCATCTCATAGAGCATGGTCGGATGGAGCGGGATGCCCGGGAACTCCGCGCCCGCGATGCTTGTCCTCGGAAACACGATGCCCCACGGCATGTTCGTGGGCAGGCCGTGCGCGTCCCCGTTCATGAAATTGCCGAACCTGCCGAACGCCTGTCCGAGTATCAGCGTGGGCGCGACCACGTCGGCCATGCGCCAGTACCCCACGCCGCGTTTTTTAAGGTAGAACCACGCAAGAGACGCGCCGCCGATAAGCCCGCCGTGTATCGCAAGACCGCCGTGCCAGATGGCCGGTATCTCGATAGGGTTGGCAAGGTAGTACGGCGCGTTGAAGGCGACGTAATAGAGTCTTGCGCCCACGATGCCGCCGATGACCGTTGAGACGATCAGGTTCATCACCCCTTCGTCGTCAAGTCCGATGCCCTTTCTCTTGACCTCGCTCTTTATGAGGCGGGTTGCAACGAGTATGGCGACGACGTACATGAGGCCGTAAAAGCGTATCTCGATAAAGCCGAGTTTGAAAAGTATGGGGTGCAAGGGCGAAAACTCCTTAATGTAGGCTACTCTATCATGCCCTCAACCGGGCTGGACGCCGAGGCGTAGAGTTTTTTCGGTATCCTGCCCGCAAGGTACGCAAGGCGACCGGCGCAAACCGCCATGTTCATGGCCTTTGCCATGCTCACAGGGTCTTTAGCCCCGGCGATGCCCGTGTTCATCAGAAGGCCGTGGCAGCCAAGTTCCATTGCAATGGCCGCGTCCGAGGCCGTGCCCACTCCGGCGTCAACTATGACCGGTATCTTGATTGTCTCAAGGATTATACGGATGTTGTACGGGTTTTGTATGCCAAGCCCCGAGCCTATAGGCGCGGCCAAAGGCATGACCGCGGCGCATCCGGCGTCTTCAAGTTTTTTCGCCAGCACCGGATCGTCGCTCACGTAAGGCAGTACGGTAAAGCCATCCCTGACCAGGACCTTGGCCGCCTCCAAAAGGGCCTCGTTGTCTGGGAATAGCGTCTTTTGATCCCCGATTACCTCCAGCTTCACAAACTCCGTGTCAAGCGTTTCTCTTGCCAGACGCGCCGTGCGAATTGCCTCGTCGGCGGTATAACATCCGGCGGTGTTGGGCAGGAGGGTATACCTTTTTCTGTCAATATGGTCGAGCAGGGACTCTTCTTTGCCGTCAAGGTTTACACGCCGCACCGCGACCGTAACCACTTCCGCGCCGGAGGCTTGAATGGCCTGCTTCATTACATCGAAGGTCGGGTACTTGCCCGTGCCCACCATCAGGCGGGAAGTAAATTCACGCTTGCCGAGTTTGAATGTTTCCTTCATGTGAGGTCTCTCCATTATATTATCCTCCGCCGGTCATACGCACTATCTCAACGCAGTCCCCCTCTTTAAGCCGCGCATGTGCAAGGGCGCGTCTTGGGACTATCTCCCTGTTCAGGTCAACTGCAACGCCGTCAAGCCTTATATTGAGCAGGCTCAAAAGCGCAGAAATCGTAAGGCCGTCTTCAATCTCTTTTTCCTGTCCGTTAATTCGTATCAGCATGTCAGAAGAATAGGTCTCTTTCGCCCTGTTCGAGTTTTTTCAGCTTTTCAAGCACCGCCCTTTTCATTGACAAGTCTTTTATTCCGTTTATCGCCGAGCGCAGGGCACCTTCAAGTGTTTCTCTTGAGCCGTTTGCGCGGCTGTCTTCGATATACTCCTTGAGCGTGAGGATTGCGTTTGCTTGACATAGCCTTTCCATGTCGCCTTTGAGGGTGGTTTGAGTGAATTCGTGTCCGACCCTGCCCACCCTGTAGCACGTCGTGCACAGGCTCGGCATAAAACCTTCCCTTGCGATCGAGGCCATGACCTCCTCAAGGGAGCGCTTGTCGTCGGTAGAGAACTGTTCGATAGACCGCTTTTCGCTGTAGCCGCCCGGGTTGGTGCGCGACCCTGCGCTTAGTTGAGACGCCCCGCAGTGCAAAAGGGCGGCCCTGAGTCCCGCGCCCTCCCTTGTGGACACGACAACCCCGGTCGTCGGCAGGCTTACCCTGTAGACCGCGGTGATCAGCTTCATCTCCTCGTCGCTTACCTGAAACGGCGCTTCTTTAAGTCCCCATTCATCGGCGGGCCTTAGCCTCGGCACGGATACGGTATGGGCATGGGTCCCCCAACGTTCATTGAGATGTAGTGAGTGCGCTATGGCCGCAAGACAGTCGAATCTGAAGTCGTAAAGCCCGATGAGCGCCCCTATGCCGACGTCTTCAAACCCGGCCTCAAGCGCCCTGTCCATGATCGATAGACGATAGCCGTAGTCTTTCTTCCTGCCGGTCGGGTGCATGAGGTTGTATGTAGGCTTGTGATACGTCTCCTGAAAGGATTGATACACGCCGACCCCGGCACTTTTAAGTTCCTTTAGCTCGTCAACGCCGCACGGAGGCGCGTTTACGTGGACTATGCGGATTCCGGTCTTCGAGTATATGGCCTTTACCCGTTCGATTATAAAGTCAACGCCGTACCGGGCGTCTTCTCCGGTAACGAGTAGCGCCCTTTTGAATCCATTGGCCGCAAGCGCGGTTGCCTCGGCAACGGCCTCGTCAACCGACAGCGCCTTCCTCCCCGCTGCGGCCGTGGCGACGTTTGCCGCCCTGAAGCCGCAGTAGACGCATCCGTTTGTGCAAAAGTTCGACAGATAAAGCGGCGCGAACAAAACAACCCTGTTGCCGAAGGATCGGCCCTTGACCTGAGCCGCTGTTTTATAAAGACGCTCCCGTGATCCTTGGTCAGAGACGCAAAGGAGCGCAGCCGCGTCCTCAATGTCAAGCCCTTTGCCGAGAGAGGCCGTTTCAATGGCGCGGTAAATCTTATCCGCCCACGATGAGCCGCCTTTGTCATGCGCGGCTTTGGTCTCTTGAAAAACGGCTTCTATCTTGTCGATGTCGAACATGGCATCCTTGAAAATAAAAAACCGCCCGGCTTGTCTGTTGAGCGGGGCGGCTTTTCGAGCTTCTTCCTTTATCGGCCGCGTCCCTACGCCGGCATTACCCGGATCAGGTGAGTAAGGGTCTTCTCTATCATGACGGAGAACTCTCAGCCGCTTGGCGGCTCCCCTTGCGTTATGTGCAATATGATACCAGCTAATGCCGGTTAAGTCAATATGGACGACATGCCTCAAGCAAGTTGTGGCAACAAGGGCATGTTATGTGGTATCTTTATTCGTAGATGAGACGCGAACGGACTTTAGCCCTGTCGAAGAAGCTCCTTGATTACTACAATGCCATGTTCACGAGGCTCGGCGAGCAGTTTTGGTGGCCGGGCAGGACGCGCTTTGAGGTCATGGTGGGCGCGATCCTTACGCAGAACACGGCATGGACCAACGTCGAGAAGGCGATCAGGAATCTCAAAAAGAGAAAACTTCTGAATCCCCTGGCAATGCACCGAGTAGGCACGCAGAAGCTCGCGCTGAATATAAAAAGCGCCGGGTACTTCAACGTCAAGGCCGTAAGGCTTAAAAACCTGACAAGCCATCTGTTCGACAACTACGCCGGAAGCCTTGACAAGTTCCTTGGAAAAAAGGGCAACGGTCTGCGCGAGGAGCTTTTAAGTTTGAGCGGCATAGGGCCGGAGACGGCCGACTCCATCCTTCTGTACGCCGCGCTTCATCCCGAGTTCGTGGTTGACGCATACACGAGACGCATATTTTCCAGGCATGGCCTGGTGAGCGACAAGGCCGGATACGACGAGGTCAAGGCGCTATTTACCGACAATCTTCCCCTTGACGCGGCCTTGTTCAACGAGTACCATGCGCTCATAGTGAAGGTCGGCAAGGACTATTGCCGTACAAAAACGCCGCGTTGCTCCGAATGTCCTCTCAGGGATTATCTTTGATCAAGACGAGCGATAGGATGATTCAAAAAAGTTTTTGATGCCGCAAAAGGTGTTTTACAACAAGCGTTGTACGCTGGAGGACGCCTGGCGGCCGCCGTCCAGCGCCACTTGCGTTACGAAGGTGAGTTTGACGACAAACCTTCGTGATACAAAGTGGTGCTGGATGGAGGAAAGTCCGGACACCCCAGGGCAGGGAGGTCGTTAACGACGACCGGGGGCGACCCCAGGGACAGGGCCACAGAAAACGAGACCGCCCAGCGCCCCTTTGCGTTACGAAGGAATTTATCGAGCAATACTCTTTCGTGATGCAAAGGGGCGCTGGGCAAGGGTGAAATGGCGTGGTAAGAGCACACCAGAGCGCCGGGCGACCGGCGTTGCTCGGCAACCCCCTCCCGGTGCAAGGCCAAATAGGCTCCGCTTCAAGGACTGCCCGTCCTTGTCTCCGGAAACGGAGCAACGGAGCGGGTTGGCCGCTCAAGCGCCCCGGCAACGCGGCGCTCAGATGAATGGCCGCCGCCCAGCACCACTTTGCGTTACGAAGGCTAATTATTCGACTACAAACCTTCGTGATGCAAAGTGGTGCTGGGCAACAGAATCCGGCTTACTGGCGGCCTCCAGCGATTTTATTGAATACACGGCGACAAGCCGCAAAAAAACAAGCAAGGCGCGACAAGACGAGCTACCGGATGCGCCAATTGTCATCCAAGAAAGGATGTATGGTTTCAAACCGATAACGATTGATTGCGTTTTTTATAAGGTGCGGGAAGTCCAGCCTTTCGTTGTCCGGGCAGATTATAAGCTAACGACATCAAAAGGGTAAGGGCAACAAAAGAAAGATTGACAAACGGAAGAATACGCTGTTATACTGAAATGCTATTGCGGGGTGGAGCAGTCCGGTAGCTCGTCGGGCTCATAACCCGAAGGTCGCAGGTTCAAATCCTGTCCCCGCTACCAACTTTGGGCCGCGTTTTCTTCAATGGAAACGCGGCCTTTTTTATATCACGCTCAAGGCAACGCCGTCGCCACAGCCCCTTTTTCTTCGGGCTGTGCTGAAGATGTGTTAATCCTGTCCAAGGTCTCCGCCCCGTCATTCAAGGATTCGGGGTAGTGGTGGGCATACTTCTATGTCATAATCGGCGTTTTATGCCGCATGAGCTTCTGAACCTTGTAGAGGTCAACCCCTGCCTGAACGAGCCTTGCAGCGGAGGTGTGGCGAAGCTCGTGGAACCTGAGCTTTGCCAAGGCAGCTTTCGCCCATGCGATGTTAAACGCCTTTTGAAGGTTCGCGGCGTCGATCCTGTTGCCTTCCCTGTTAAAGAAGATATGGTTTGAGCGCACCTTGCCCCTCGCCTTCAAGAGCTCGATGGCATGGGAGTTCAGGGGAAGGGTGTCCTTGCCTCTGTTTTTCTGCTCAAGGATTGCGAGAGACCTTCTGAAGAGGTCAATCCGCTCCTTACGTCTTGCAACTCCATATGGCATACCCTAACGGTTGCAACAAAAATCCAATATTGATGACAAAGGCCGCTCAAATCTTCCCATTGCAAAGAGGAAAAGACGCAATGAAAACCCAGCCGGATGCGAGGCGTCGAGGAGCTTTGATGCCTGCCCTCGCATGCTTTAACTTGTCCTCGCGTGCTTCAAGCTGGGAGCGGGAGACAACGCAGCAGATGGACTTTTGTAATAATAATCATTTAGGGAAGCTCTGATTAATTCGCCGACCCGTCATTCTCGCGCAGCGTAGAATCTCGTCTTCAAGGAAATCAACAACTTAGAGATTGCCGCGCCCAGCGCCACTTTGTTGCACGAAGGAATTTGCCAAGGAACACGCTTTCATAA
>JACRCE010000102.1 GCA_016213015.1 Deltaproteobacteria bacterium
GATTAATTCACTAACACGTCATTGCGAGCAACGCGAAGCAATCTCGTCTTCAAGGAAATCAACAACTTAGAGATTGCTTCGCCGCAAAAGCGCGGCTCGCAATGACAGAAAAGGGAATTAATCAGACCTTCCATAATTATGTAACGTCAAGAAAGTAGACCTGACCCCGTACTCCGACCTACCCCTTCTTCAACTCAGCCGGCAGATGTTCCATCCATGTCTTCTTGTAGCCGGCCAGTCTATTGTTCCTCAGAACAACCTCGCCTTTGTCTTCCGCGTCAAGGAACTTAATTGTCCCTTCGCCGGCGTCAAACGCATTTTCAAAGGAGGCAAGCGTTGCCTCGTCCACCGTGAAGTCAGGTGCCGCCCCCTCGCAGATTATTGTAAGATTATAAAATTTTTTTGGCATCCGTCCCTTTTCAGCCCCTTTACTCAGGCTCGACGTAATCGTATATCTTGTTTTCGTAGTTCCTGAGCGTTACCCTGCCCTTTGCCTGGCTTATGAGGTAGGTCGGCGTAACCGGTATCTTGCCTCCGCCGCCCGGCGCGTCCACCACGAAGGTCGGCAGGGCGTAGCCGGTCGTGTGGCCCCTGAGTTCCTCTATGATGTTCATGCCCACGCTTACCGGCGTTCTGAAGTGCGCCGTGCCCATCGCCATGTCGCACTGGTACAGGTAGTAGGGCCGCACCCGGATCTTCAGGAGTTCATGCATCAGTTTTTTCATCGTGGCGGGTCTGTCGTTTACGCCCTTGAGCAACACGGTCTGGCTTCCAAGCGGTATTCCGGCGTCCGCGAGCATGGCGCAGGACTTGACGACATCAGGCGTAACCTCTTTGAAGTGCGAGAAGTGGATGCTCAGGTAGAGCGGATGATACTTTCTGAGCATGTTTACAAGCGCCTCGTCCACGCGCATGGGCAGCGTTACGGGAACCCTTGTGCCGAGGCGTATCATCTCGATGTGCGGTATTGCGCGAAGTTTTTTAAGATAGGTCTCCAGTATCTCCGTCTTCATCATCAGCGGGTCCCCGCCTGAGATGAGCACGTCGCGTATGGTTTTTTTGGATTTGATGTACCTCAGGGCGTCCTCGAAGCACTCCATTGACAGAGGGGGGAGTTCCTCGCCGACCATGCGCTTTCTTGTGCAATATCTGCAGTACATGGCGCAGGAGTCGGTAACAAGCAGGAGCACCCTGTCCGGGTAGCGGTGCACAAGACCCGGCACAGGGGAATGGGAATCCTCGCCGCACGGGTCATTCATCTCGCTTGACGAGATGGTAAATTCTTCAAGTCTCGGTATCGCCTGTTTTCTTATGGGGCAACGCTGATCGCCACGGTCTATCAGGGAGAAAAAATACGGGGTTATCGCCATTGCAAGCCGTCCGGTAGCCCGTTTTATCCCTTCCTCTTCCCGACGGCTCAAGGGTATCAGTTCGCGGATGACTTCAAGCGAGCGGATCCTGTTTTTTAATTGCCACTTCCAATCGTACCAGCACTCGGGCCGCGCTTCGGGATATTCGATGTATTCGGCCAACTCCGATGTAAACTTCCTTGCTAAATTACTACTGGGCGGCTCCGTTGCAACTGAAAGCCCTTCCATTTGTATCTCCTCCTACCCTTTAGGCGGGTTTTCTGGTTTAGTGAAACCAAGTTGCGGATGTGCTATCTCTTCCATTGCCTTTGCGTAAGCCACCTTATATTTGAAGCCTTTTTTTAAATATTTCCAGATATGCTCGATCTTTTTTAGGTCTTCCTCTGAATATTCCCTGAACTCTTTTTCTCCGATAACCGTCTTTTTCGGCGAAATAAAGCCCTTTTGCTCAAGATAATAGAGCTTTTGCCTTGGAATATCTATTTTTGCCAACAACTCCTGTGTCCTCATGCCCACGTCTATGTTAATCTCCCATTAGCACAACAGCTACACGAATTCATTCTTAAAGATAAGTTTTATAATGAGTTTAAGTTTATGTTAGCACAATTTGCATGCTTGTCAAGGGTTTTTTGAGTGTTTTTGATAAAAAATGTGGGGAAAGGCAATCCCTTGAAAAGGTGTGGTTATATGTGTTTGTAGCGAGAGAAAGCGGGAGCAACGGGAAAAAGGCGAATCTACATGATAAAGTTCCTCTGATGTTTCGCGCCCTTTTTCATTGACAACTTTTTCAAAATATGTGCTACTTTTAACTTGGAATAACTGGTCAGGCAAGCAGGGGGATAGAAAATCATGAAGCAAATAATCCTCGTGGTGGGCGCAACCGGAATGCTTGGCGAGCCGGTTGCAAGGCAATTGGAGAAGGATGGATACGTGGTTCGTGTTTTTGCTCGGAATATAGAGAAGGCCAAGGCAAAACTTGGGGCATCCTTCGAGTACGTCAGGGGAGACGTCGAAGAGCCATCTTCATTGGAAAAGGCGGTCAAGGGATGCTTTGGGGTTCATATAAGTTTGAAGGGAGGCCCTAAGGCCGAGGCGTTCGACCGCATCGAACATCGAGGCACGGTCAATATCTCCGCTGTATCGTCAAAGCTTGGCGTTCAACGCATAACCTATTTGTCCGGCGCCTCGGTGTCCGAAGAGAATTCATGGTTTCCGGCCGCCAAGGCCAAACTGCAAGCCGAGTCTGCAATTCAAGGAAGCGGGGTTCCCTATACCATATTTCGCGCAACTCATTTTATGGAATCCCTTCCGCTTGCCGTCAAGGGTAACAGGGCCTTTGTCATCGGGCGACAGCCGTATCCAGTGCACTGGCTGGCCGCAGGCGATTATGCGAGGATGGTTTCAAAATCGTTCGGGCTGCCTGCAGCGGCCAACAAGAGATTTTTTGTTTACGGCCCGCAGTCATTGACGATGATGGAAGCCCTCAAGAAATATTGTTCGATAGTGCACCCAAAGGCGAGAGTGTCCACCATGCCGATCTGGGCTATGTCGCTTATCGGCATGGTCTCCTTTAACCCTGAATTGCGGTTCATCGCTGAGTTGATGGGATTCTTTGAAAAGGTGAGAGAGACGGGAGACCCATCGGAAGCCAATCGCTTGCTCGGCGCGCCCACGACAACCCTTGACCAATGGTGTAGCAGCCGGCGAAAGCAAGCGTGACAAGCCGCTGAACCGGAGCGTGATGCCTATCTGGAAGTTGAAACCATTGCCATATGGCATGGGATACGAAATTTGCGTAATTCGGGACACAAAACCATGCTCAATAAGAATACGGGCGCCTTCCTTATATTCATTTTTCTTTTCGGCCTGCCGGCTATCGCCTATGCCCAGTGCACCCTAAGCTGGACTTGCGGCGGGGGCTCCGCATATAGCGGTTCGAAAACCTTCCCTGATAGGGCATCCTGCGACAGAGAACGCGCTAAGGCATTGTCAACAAGAGAGTACCAATCAGGCGGTGGATGCTCCGTAGGGGCGTGCATTTGCTCAGGCGCCGGCTCTACGGGATCGAGCGGCGTATCCTCGGGGATGAGCCCCTCAGACCAATTGATGCTCGACATGAGTTATCAGCTCGGCGTTGCCATAGGCAAGTCGCTTTTGGGCGGTCCGCAGGACAAGGCGGCTCAGGAGGCGGAACTGCTAAGGCGAGGGGAACAAACACGGCAGGCACTCGAGGAGCTTAAGCGCCTTGAGGAGGAAAAAAAGGCAAGGTTCCTGGAGGAAAAAGCCGGGCTTTTTGAACATTTCAAAGGTCCTGCTCCCTCAAAGGAACTGGGATGGAAAGACAAGGCATTCACAGCCGATATTGCATTCAAAGAATACCACGAACGCGAGACAGAACGAAGGAATGTCTTTGAGCAGACTTCAAATGTATGGTGCAAGCTGACTCCGCCGCTTAAGCCGGTGCGGCCGATTATGCCGATCCCGGATAATCGGTACGAGCAGATGGAGGCTTATTACAGGGCAAGAAAAATGCAGTGGGATCAGATGTGTAAGGAAATAGAGACAACTCCGGCAAACCTCATCCTTGACGAGACATGGAAGGGGACGAAAGCGCCTCCTAAGCCGGAAGAAAAACATGGCAAGTTCGAGCCGTTGCCTATCTCATGTTCCGCCTGCTGGCGCAACTTCGACACTGCCTCAGGCGGATGCGCTGCCTTTGATACCAACACGGAGCGGCTTATTTGCGTAAACGGTGCCCTCGATAAATGGACCATCTGTATCGGCGGATGCAGGACAGAGCCGGATGAGCCGGTAAAGGTTCAGCAGAAATAAAACAGGAGGTATCTATGAAAAGGATATTTTCCGTAATCTTAATCCTCATCCTGCTGTCGGGCTGTTCTTCCATACATGGAGCGGCGAAAAACGGGGACATTAAAACCTTGAATGAGCTTCTGGATCAAGGCGAAGATGTCAATAAGATAGCTGGTTACAACGCGACGCAAGCGGCTATCGGAGTGATTTTTACCCCCCTTACAGCGGGAATAGTTCCATTAATAATGGTGCTTACATGGCCATATGATAACCATGATACGATTCTCGGCTATGCGGCGGCGGAGTGCCAACTTGAGGCAGCAAAGCTTCTGCTTGAAAAGGGTGCAGATCCGAACAAGAGATGTGACAGTTGTCGGCGTTCTGCGGGGGCGCCCCTTCTTCAGGCCCTATATGCTCACGGCGATAAGGACTGCGACAGAAAGGCATTGATGCAATTGCTTCTTGACAATGGCGCTGATGGCAAGGCAGCCCTTGAGTATGCGCGACGGAATAATCAACCTGAAACAGTTCTATTCATTCAGGAAGGAATGGAAAAATGGGAGAAGAAAAAGGCGATAAAGGAGCTGAAAGCGAGGATGGCTGCGCGGCGCAAGGCCATAAGAACGGTTGATTGGATAAAGTCCAATCAGGAGGAAAAGACAGGCGATGAGGCCATGGCAGCGGGCAAGCCGGAAGAGGCGCTTGCCCATTATGTTAAAGCGCTTGAGGCTTCGCCTTACGAGGGAGAGAAAGACCGGCATCTGAGGGAAAAACTCATCAAGGCCGCGCTTTCCATTGCTCAGCGCCCTTCGATACCTGACAAGGCGCAGGAGCATTCGGCGCGGGCTCAGGCATTTATGAAAAAGGCGCAGGGCGTGGAGGGGTATGAACAGGCAATCGCCGAACTTGAGGCTAGCCTGCTTATCGCGCCGTGGTGGGCGGAAAGCTACTTTAACCTCGGACTTCTCCTTGAGAAGGCCGAGGACTATGAGGCCGCAATCGCAAGCCTTAAACTCTACCTTCTCGCATCGCCAACCGCCACGGACGCCGCCGCTGTAAAAAACAAGATCATTGATCTCGGCGTTGCTAAGGAGATGGCGGGGAAAAAATAAGAAGGTTTCGTTGTGTGGGCATAGATGGCCATGGGGACAAGGAAGGAAAAGGGGAATAAATGGGATGTGTCCCGAATTAACGAATTAACGCGCGTTGAGCGATGCCCGTCAATGCCGCTGAACTCACTTCCCCTTATACGCAATCGTGTTCTTTGCGACCCCGGGCAGGGTGAATCTCTTGAAGCTCATCAAATAAAGCGTCTCGGCGACGAGGCCGAAGGTCTTTGTCATTACCCTTGTCATGGCGCCCGGAGGGCTGGTCGTCCCTCCGATGAAGGTATGGACGTTTTCAAACCCGGCCTTGGTCAGCATCCTTCCGATCGTCTCCGCTGAAAAGTCGTTAAGATGAAAGGGCGGGTCATAGAGGTTGTTCTTTATGCCGCACAGCGACAATATCCGCACTATGGGCGTGGTGTGCGGCAGGCGCAGGAATAACGCGCCCCCGGGCTTCAATATCCTTCTTGCCTCTTTTAAGGCGCGGGTCGGGTCAGGGATGTGTTCAAGCACGTAAAACATCGTAATCGCGTCAAAGGAGTTGTCTGCGAATTTTATCGTGTCCAACGTGCCCAGTTGCACGTCAAGGCCGCGTCCGGCTGCGTAGGATACTGCGGTCTTCGACACGTCAATGCCGGATACCTTGACGCGGCTTGTTGCCTTCGCCTTCATGCAGGATAGAAAAAATCCGTAGCCGCAGCCGACGTCGAGGAGGGTTGCGTTGTCAGGCAGCCTTGCCGATAGATATGAGGCGGCCTTTGAAAAGACCTCATTCATGTAAGAGTCCCATGAAAGCGGATCGATCATCTTGTCCGGCAGGTACTTGAGATACAACCTTTCGAGGGTCGCTTCATCGGGACGCGGATTGACGTAGACAAAGCCGCACCCCGCGCACCTGACCACGCGGTACGCGCTCTGCACCGTAATAAGCCGCTCCCTTGACGAGCCGCATAGGTTGCACGCAACGGTCGTCATCACGTCGTCGGCAAGTTGCGTCGTCGCAGTCGTGGCAATCATAGAACCATGCATAAAAGTTTGATGAAGCGCGCCGTGTCGATGAACTTATTGATGTTGCTCGGCGCGCCGTTGTATATGGTCTTGATGGGTATCGATCTTATCGAATATCCGGCCTTGCCGGATTTTATGATAAGCTCGGACTCGGTGTCGTAGTGCGATGTCTCAAGCCGGACGTTGGCCAGCACCTTTGCCTTTATCGCCCTGAAGCCGCACTGGGTGTCGCTGATGGAGCATCCAACGAGCCTCGATATGAGGCCGGACATGAATCTGTTGGCGGCCCTCCTCAATAGAGGCATCTTCACGGCCTCGTCCATCCGCGAGCCGACGTAGATGTCTCCGCCTGAACCGTTGAGGCTCATGGCGTCGAGGAAGCGCGGCACGTCTTGCCAATCGTGCTGGCCGTCTGAGTCCATCGTGATGACCCAGTCGTAACCGTTGTCAAGCGCGTAGCGAAAGCCGGTCTTCAAGGCCGCGCCCTTGCCCTTGTGGGGCCGGCTTATCACATGCGCCCCGGCGGCCGTTGCAATGGCCGCGGTAGAGTCCATCGAACCGTCGTCCACCACGACCACGCCCTTTGCAACCGTCTTGAGATTGGTCAGCAGGTCGAGGATGTATCTTTCTTCATTATAGGCTGGGATTATTATCAGGTAGTTCATCTGTTTTTTCCGCGATGGCCAAGGCTGCGGCAACGTCTTTCGTGGATGAAAGGCTTAGATGCAAACGAGCGCCTTTTGTAAAGGCGAGCGCCGCGTCGTTCAATTTCACGTCAAAGCCGGATCCGGCGCGCGCTATCTCAATATCCTTCCATCCTACGCCATGGTTCCAGCCCGTGCCGAGCGCCTTCATCACCGCCTCTTTCGCCGCGAAGACCTCGGCGCATCGTCTTTGTCTTTGCGGTTCAGGCGCGGCCAGAACGCACCTTCTCTCAACGTCTGTAAGGAGCCTGTCAAGGAAAACCTCGTCCGCCGCGCTCTCCTTAAACCTTTCGACTCGTGTTACGTCTATGCCGATTGACCGGATCATCGTCCCCTCAGTCAACCACCTTTACCTCAAAGCGCGGGCGCTTGCCGACCAGATGCCTCCAGCCGCAATACTTGGTGCACGGGAAGTCGAAGACGCCGGTCTTTTCAGGCGTGAACTCAACGGTAGCCGAACCCTTTTCCGGTATGATGACCTCCTTGAGGCCGAACGCCTCAAGGTGTATGGCGTGGTCAACGTCAAGGGAGGTAAATTTTATCGTTACCTTTTGTCCCTTCTTTACTGTGATGGACGACGGCGTGAAGGCCGGCTTGTCCGCCTTTACCTCGAAGTACGCATCCTCTGAAAACGCCGCAACCGAGAAAAGCAACGATATTCCAAGAAACACTGAAACGATTATGCGCGTCATTAAAGCCTCCTTTTAGCGTACGCCGCGTCAGCCGTTACTCGACGCCTGCCATTACGATCTCGCCTTGAGCGACTATTGCCTTGTCAACCTCGGCCTTTACCGCGAACTCGGCCAGCCCGGAAAAGCCGTGCGACAACTCCGCGGTAAGGTGCATGGTCTCGCCCGGTTGAACCGGCCTCTTGAACCTCATGTCCTTAACCCGTGCTATGTAGGCAACCCCCCCATTCCCCCCCTCGCTAAGGGGGGGAATGGGGGGGTTGCCTGCGTGGTTCATCACAAGGCCCGCAAGCTGGGCCAAAGCCTCTATAATGAGCACGCCGGGCATTATCGGAGTCCCGGGAAAATGCCCCTGAAAGAACCCCTCGTTTACAGTGAGGTTCTTTATCGCGACGCCCTTGAACTCGTTCATCTCAAGCACCCTGTCGATAAATCTGAAAGGGTAGGAGTGCGGCAGTCCTTTGAGCGGGTCATGCGTCATTGGCCTTGAGTCTTTGACGCGCCCACGAACTCCGCAATGGTGTTGACGGTAGCGAGCGCCTTCTCGGCAACGGACTTATCCCCGATGACTACGTTATACTCCTTTTGAAGCCCGACCACAAGCTCAAGCGCGTCAATGGAGTCCAGTCCAACGCCGCCTTCCCCGAAAAGCGGGGCGTCGTCTTTTATGGAGTCGGGCTCCATCTTGAGCTTTAATCTCCTTACAAGCATCTGCTTAATCTCTTTTTTCAGGTCAGCCACTGCTTTGCACCTCGTTCGTGATTTTTAGGGCGTACCGGCAATGGGTTTCGTTGCGCTCAACCCATCCTACCCCGGTTCATGATTTTTGATCGGCTTCCTCACGGTATGCCGCCGCTTACGGCCACTGTTTCTCCGGTTATGTAGCTTGCCTCGCTGGATGCCAGAAACCTGACTATCCCGGCCACCTCGTCGGCCCTGCCGAGCCTCTTTAACGGTATCATGTCAAGGAATCTTTGCCTGACGTTTTCCGGTATCTCACAGGCCATGTCCGTGTCAATGAGTCCCGGGGCCACCGCGTTGACGCGGATGTTGAACTGCGCCAGCTCCTTTGCCAGCGCGCGGGTAAAGGCAATGACGCCGCCCTTTGAGGCCGAATAGTCGGTCTGCCCGGCAAGGCCGGTAATGCCGCTCATTGACGATATGTTGACGATAGCGCCGCTTCTCTGGGAGATCATCTGCCTCACGGCGGCCTTGGAGCAGTTGAATACGCCCTTGAGATTGGCGGCAATGACCGCGTCCAAGTCCGCCTCGTCCATGAGCATCAAAAGTCCGCCGCGCAAAACCCCGGCGTTGTTGACGAGCACGTCAAGCCTGCCGAAGCGGCCGACAACCTCGCCAATCATCGTTGACGCCTCGGTTGAATCCGCGACGTCGGCCCTCACGGCAAAGGCGGTCCCGCCTTGTGCCTCGATGCTTGCGACCACCTCTGTAGCCCTATCCTTGCTCAACAGGTAGTTGATTACGCAGGCGTAGCCGTCCTTCGCAAAACGCAGGGCGCAAGCCGCGCCGATGCCGCGGCTTGCGCCGGTAATGAGGACAACCCTTTGAGTAACGCTCATAGCCAAAGATTAGTATCATAAAGTGCGTAAAAAAGCAACCTGCCTTTCTTGAAAGACCGGCTTCAAAATGAACAATTCCTTGCCTGAGCTAACCGCGCCTTTGCGGTTAGCCGGCGGCAGGCCCCCCGATAGAGACATTCGGGGGCAGGCTCCGAACTTTAATCGGGAATAAACACCAAGGCTGACGAAAATCAATGTTGCCCGCGCGTCGGCTAAATGTGCTTGACGCATATGACATTAGGCGTTACAATGTAATAAATGATCAAATCTTTTTCCGACAAGGAAACCGCCGGATTGTATCTTACGGGCTCAAGCAGAAAATTTTCCGCGGCCGTTTCCAAAATAGGTGTCAGAAAACTGGATTATCTGAACGCGGCTTCCGCGCTCGAAGATTTAAGAGTTCCGCCCGGCAACAGACTGGAACGCTTAAAGGGGGAATATTCAGGAAAATACAGCATAAGAATAAATGATCAATACAGGGTAGTATTCAGATTTATTGATCACGACGCCTATGACGTTGAAATAACCGATTACCACTAAAAAGAGGCCTAAACCATGCATAATCTCAAACGAGCGCCGACGCATCCGGGGGAAATATTGAAGAAGGATTTTCTGGAAACGCTAGGGCTGACTCAAACCGGACTGGCAAAAGGACTTTACACGACGTTCCGGACTATAAATGAGATTATCAACGAGAAACGGAATATCAGCCCGGAAATGGCGATAAAACTTTCGCGGTACTTCGGGACATCCGCCGAGGTTTGGCTGAATCTTCAAAACCAGTATGATTTATACAGGATACGCGCCAGAAAACCAGGAATCATCGAACGCATCAAACCATGCGGCAACCCGCACGGAAAGGCGGCGTGATTATTTTTCAGCCTCTTACAGATTTGAATGAATTGTGAAATATATCTGCGTGGCGCCGTTCTCTGTAAGCCCCTTTGCGACGCCAAGCGCCGGGGTTATCTCGATGAGATACCCTAATTTCAAGTCAAGCCTCAGCTCTGCGCCCACGCCTACTTTAAGCCTTCCGGTTGAAAATCCGGTACTATCGTCCCAGACCTCGCCGCCGTCGGTAAAGAGCGCGCCGTGGAGACTATCCATGAAAAACGGCTTGGTGTTGACGCCGCGAAACATGTACCAGAACGGAGCGCGCCACTCAAGCGTGGCCGTGCCCGCGTACTTGCCGGCAGACGACCTCGCCTTATACCCTCTCAGCGGAAAGTCGGCCAGAGAGTCTGTTCCGCCGAGTTGAAATGCCTGCTGGGCAATAACGTCACCTGACGACGCGCCGCCCTTTATGTTCAGATAAAGCACGGAGCGCCTTAAGCGGCCTGCAAACGGCACAAGGTAATATTCCGAAAGCGACGCTATAAACTCCTTTGAATGAACGTCGCTCCCAAGCCGCCTTGAATAATACCGGTAGATAAGCTCCGCGTCCGTGCCCTCCTCATGGCTTATGGAGTAAGGATACTTGAGGCTTGTTGAAAAACCAAGACCCGCGAAGACGTAGTCGCGCCTGCCCTCGAACACTTGAAGACCGTTGAAACGCCCGTTGACAAGTTCGCTCGCGGCGTTTTGCCTCTGCATGTGCCAACCCGCGATAAGGCGATAGTAAGACTCAACCCGGTTTATGGGCACGGATGCGCCGATGACGAAGCCGCGCCGTTTTTCATAGTAGTCGCCCCTTTCAAGCATGTCCGAGTAGAGCGCCGGCCTTATGTAACTGCGCGCAAAGAGCGAGGGATACAGATAATCGTTTCTGTAGTACATGTCGTAATATGTCTCGGCGCTGGACAGACCTCTGGCAAGCTCAAGGGAGTATGTATTGTAACCGAGCACGTCCTGCCCGACGGTGAACGCGCCAAGCACCGCGCCATGCGCGTCCCCTGAAAGCGTCGGCAGCCAGAAACGCGGGGCAATGGTGTCAAGCGCCGAATAAGGCCGCGCCATCGTCTCATCGCCTTTACGTTCAAGGGGAGGTTCGTTTGATTCCGTCCGCTTGTTATCGGACTGTGCGCCCCATTTCGGATACGGTCTGATATGCGGCGCGTCAACCGACGCCTTTGCGTTGAAAGGCGCGACCGCGATCCTCCAGCCGCGAGAGGTATAGTTTGAAAATATCATCTGGTTCCCGTCAGGGGTTATATCCGGCTGGAGCGCGCCTCCGGTCAGGTGGGTCGTCCGGCGCGACACGCCATCCTCCATTGAATACGAGAAGATATTGAAAACCCCGTTCTCGTCGGAGATGTAGACGACATATCTCCCGTCACGCGACCACGCCGGGTACGCGATGTCGTGCCCTCCCTTGACAAGCGTCTTTGTCGAACGGTCTTTGATAGAATACAGGTTCAGCCCGCTCGTCCCCTCATTGTCCGTAACCGCATAGACTATCGCCGAGCCGTCAGGGGACCACCTCGGCCCGGACACGCGCTGGAGTTTGAAGTCCGTAAGGGTTTCAAGTATCGGCTCTTGCCCGTCAAAACGCAAAAGCGCGAAGTTCCTGTTTCCCCTGTTGCTTACGATTACCGCAAAGGTCTTCCCGTCAGGCGATACGTCAGGCTCGGATACCCTCAGGCCCGTGGTAAGCCTTTTTGAACGCCCGTTGCTTGCGTCGCATGAGTACAGGTCTGAATAGAGGTTGAAGCCGTTTACTACGACTGCCTGGCTGAAATAGAGCCTGTCGCCCTCAGGCGACCACGAAATGGCGTGGTCTGAATAGACCCTTCTACAAACCTCTCTTGCATTGGTGCCGTCTTTATTCGCCACGAAGATCGCCTCATGCTCGTGCGGGTCCCTGCGGTTGTATGCAATTCGGCCTCCGTCCGGGGAAAGGCGCGGATTCGTAAGAAGCTCTCCCTTGATGGAAAGCGCGGTAAACGGCGTCAGCGGCGTTTGTTTGAGTATCTCTATCTCATCTCGCTCGTCCCGTTTGAGTTCAGCGATCATCTCCTTATAAAGCGTTACGTAGTTTTTGCCCTTGAAGAGCCTCTCCGGCGCGCCGTTCAGGAAATACGGAAAGCGTCCGGCGTGCGTCATATTCAAATCTCCGAGGGCCGGATTGCCGTACTTGTCCGCGATATATTTCTGGAGCCTCATGCCGAAGATATACGGGTTATGTCCGTCGGGCCAGTATGGAACGCCGCCGGTCACTTGGGCGATCGTCGGGATATTGTCCTCGGCAACGGCGGAGCGGAGGATCATGCCGTAGTATGTGCTCCGGCCCCTGCCGGCCTTCCCGTACTCGGTTTCAGCCCACGTTGCAACGCCTTCGAGCCACCAGCGCGGGAGAAAGACGTTGGGCGGCGCGGTTGCGATAAAGGTTATGAGCGAGAGAATATCCATGCCCGGAAGCGTCTTGCCGAATATCAGGCGCGTTACGCGGGATACCCCCCTGGCCGGATCCATCGTAAGTATATGCGTATACTCATGGGTTATGATGGTCTCAAGCCAGTCGTCGTACTCGCCTATGGTTGTGTCGAGGCTGGGCGCTATAACCTGCGCGTATATGACGTTATAAGGCAGGACGCTTGCATAGCCGTTGGCAAAGTCCGAGTCGTCTATAAGTACGATCTGAGTCTTTCCGGCCGGAGTCCACTTGAACTGAGGGGCAAGCCGCTCGTGCGCCCTCTCGGCTATGACAGCGGCCTTTTCGGCGGCATCTTCAAGTCCGTTATGGAAGTGTATGGAAAAGTGTTCGGTTTCTATCGTGGAGAATCTGAAGGAGGTGTCAATGACCGCGGACTCGCCCGCGTCCGGCGCAAGGAGCGCGAGGAATAGACACAAGACGGAGACGACAAAGGCAAGGCGCTTTTTCGTCTCACCCGTGGACGGCATCTTCATCCAACCCTCCCTTGCTTTGACGGCTGGCCAAGCAAGTCCCACAAAGGCCCCCTGTAGCCGGTCCTTCTCAGAAAGGCCATCCCCTCCTCGGAGCTCCTTATGTCAAGGGCCGGCACGACCCAGTTCGGCCTTTCAGAGGCATGTCGTTCTATCATCGTCAAGAGCTTGTCCTCTCCGATGAGAGGCGAGATATAAAAGCGCGAATCAAGGAGCGACTCCCCTTTTCGTATCATGCCTTGCTCGATGCTTATCTTTTCCAAAACGGTGTTAGGGTATATCCTTACGCCGGCCATGACTATGACGGCGCGAGGGACGAGCGCGTCCATGAAGTCGAACGCCTCTTTAAGGGTTTCCTCGGTCTCGCCCGGGCCGCCGAGGATAAGGTAATGCGCGGCCTGAACCCCTTCTTCGGACGAGATGCGGGAGACGGCCATGACGTCCTCCTTTGTAAACGACTTGCCCATGTTCTTCAGCATGACCTCGCTTGCCGCGTCCGTGCCGAACTCGATAGCCTTGCATCCGGCCTCCTTCATAAGGCCAAGGAGTTCTCTTGTCATGCCATAAGGCGTGGCAAAGCACGTCCAGTCGAGCTCCAATCCCCTGTTGATAATCTCCTTGCAGATGCCGATGGCCTGTTTGGCCGGATGGTTGAATATGTCGTCAACGAAAAAGACGTAATCGAGCTTCCATTTATCCAGCATGGCCTCAAGCTCGTCAACCACGTCCGTGCTCTTCCGGCATCGTATCTTGTTGCCGTCAAGGTACGGATATGTGCAGTATACGCAGGTGAATGGACAGCCCCTCTTTGTCTGCACGTTGGCCATGCCGCCGAGCAGGAAGTAGCGCTGGTTGTCGAGGAGTTCCCTTGCCGGGGACGAAAACGCCTCTTCCGTTCGTATGGGGTTCTGGTGAAAGACGCCGCCTTTGAAGTACGCGAGGTTCGGGATGCCGCTTATGTCGGCGCCCTTGGATAGATGCGCGGCAAAACCTCTCATGGCCGCCTCGCCCTCGCCGGTTATTCCGTAGTCGAGTTTAAGGCGTCTTAACAAACCCTCTGGAAAAAGGGAAAAACCGCTGCCGCCCACGACCACGGGTATGCCGGTTTTTCTTAAAAGAACGGCAAGCGAGGCGATGTACGGCAGGTATGAGGTGCTCTTGGGATATGTAAGGTTGTCTACGTTTCTTATTGAAAGGCCGATGAGCCCCGGCGAGGTCTTTGCTATGGCCGTGTTTATCGCCTCGTCAGGCGCGTCTGTAAAGCACAGATCAAGTATCTCTACCGAATGGCCGTCAGCAAGCAGAGCCTTGGCCACGTAAGAAGCGCCGATGGGGCCTACAGGATACGGGCTTTTTTCCCTGTTGGCCGATATTAGAAGTATGTTCATCCATTGTCCGCCGACAACCGTCTTTACCGCCCGCTTGCAACCTTCTTTGCCTTTGCCTGCAACGACTGCTTCCGTATCCAGCAGGCCGGGTCGGACGCCAGATAATTTCCGGTCTGCTGATAGGCGTTGCCCCTGCAACCGTAACAGTCGGACGCAAACTCGCAGCTCCGGCACTCGCCTTCGATGGTGGAGTAGATGTTTCTCAGATTCTGTATGACCGGACTTTTCCGCAGTATGTCGGCAAGCGAATCCTTCCTCAGGTCTCCTACGCTCATGTCAATGCCCGTGCACGGCTGGATATGGCCCTGAGAGTTCACAAGACACGAGTACAGATGACGCTTACAGGTGAACGAGGCGATGGTGGGGCGCGGAGACCACTGGTGGGCGAACCGTTTTTCGTCAATTGCCTGCAGCCTGTCGAACACCTTGTTGAGTTCATCGTTCGACACAGCAAGGTCGCCAAACTCCTTGGCGCGCCCCTGATTGGTTATTATCTCGAAGTACGGGATGATGCCGCGCTCCCTTGCCCATATCCACAGATCAGGTATCTCTTTTATGTTCTGAGCGCAGATAACGGTCTGGATGCCGAGCTGGGCAGAGCCGGACGGGTACCCGGCCTCCATTAGGAGATTTAGACCCGCCTGTATCTTGGCGTGGCTGTTCTTGACGCCCGCAAGGTAGTCCTGGACCGCCGGTATGTCGCTGTTGCGCTTTACCACGACCGTTACGCCGCGCTCGAACAGGAACCGGGCAAGGTCTTGGGTCATCAGCATCCCGTTGGTAAAGACGCTTTGCTCGAGCTTGGCCGAGCGTATGAACTCCACTATATCCCTTAAGCCGTCGAAGATGAGCGGCTCGCCGCCGCCCAAAAGTATTATCCGCCTTGCCCCAAGCGCCTTTGCCTGAAGGACTATCCCCTTCATCTCGTCGAGGGTCAGCTCGTTTTCAAGCGCCTCTCCGGCGCTGGCGTAGCAGTAGACGCATCTCAGGTTGCATCTCTTGCTGAACTCGAGCTCAAGGGTCAGAAGCCCGCCGCGCCTTAAAGAGGCGGCTATCTCCTCGTCCGTGAAGTCCAGCCCGTGTATGGCCTCATAATTTAACGTCATGAACCTTTTGCCTCCTGTCTATGAATACCATGGGCTTTCTTCTCGATCCCTCGTAGAGTATCTTTTCAACCTCCTGAGGCGGCATTATCTCCACCTGAGGCGCTACCCTTGCCTTTGCCCTTATGGCCTCGCTTATGTCGAGCTTGAATGAACTCCCCGTGTTGTTTGAGCCTACCCTTACCACTATCCTGTCGGCGTAGTCGTCGCCGGTGTATGCCTCTATGACGTAGTTTTCGACGCCCTCTACCCCGACAAGCGCGTTTTCAATGCTCCTCGGATAAACGGTGGTGCCCTTTACCTTGAGCCTATGAGCCTTTCTGCCGGTTATAGGCCCGATGCGAATGGAGTTTCTCCCGCACGCGCACGGCTCTGAAATCCGGAACGTAATGTCCCCTGTCCTGTAGCGCAACAGCGGCATGCCCTCCACCTGAAAGGTGGTTACGACAAGCTCGCCCGTCTCGTGGTCCTTTACCGGAGAGCCGGACTCGTCAACCACCTCCGGGTACACGAGGTCAGGGTGGGAATGAAGCCCCTTATGTTCCGCGCACTCGGAAAAGGCCGCGGCAATCTCGGTAATCCCGTAGGTGGAATATGTCTCAAGCCGTTTGCAGCGCTCCACCATGAGCCCGAGGGCGTTCGACGAAAAATCCGGGTTCCTTATGGTCTCGCCTATGAGCACCGCCTTTTCAAGGCTTGATCGTTCAAGGCTGATATTGTCCTTGTCCGCCTGTTTGTATATGGCGGACATGAAGGACGGCACGGCCACGATGCCCGTGGGCCTCAAGGTTTCGATAATCTCAAGGTGCTTTTTCGGACTGTGCGGACCAAGCCTTATGACCCCGGCGCCAAGCCGGACAAGCCCCGTATAGTAAGCAAGCCCTGCGATGAAAAGGTTGTCGAGCGTTACGGATAAAAGGACAAGGTCGTCCGCCCCTATGCCCGCATAAGAAAAACACCGTTTTTCATTTTCCGCAAGCCTTACAAGGTCGTTTTTCGTAAGATAAACGTAAACGTGCTCTCCGGTGGTGCCGGTCGTGGCAACCACCTCGGCGACGTCCTTGTCTTCAACGCACAGGAACGCGCTATTTTTTCGTTGGATGTCCTCCTTGGACGTGAGAGGCAGTCCTGAGAGATCATCCATTGAAAGAGAATCCGCATCAACTCCGGCAAGCCGCTCGCGATAAAATGGAGAGCGGGCAAAGGCGTAACGAACCTGTTCCCTCAAGAGTTCGGATTGAGCGGAACGTATCTCAGCCAACGGCCTTCTATCCAGTCCGGTGATAAAATTCATGGGATTACAAGCCTTGCTCGTGGCACACCGTTCTTATAAATACCACATTTGCACCCGATTTATCCACTGCTTTTATTGTCCCGTGCTTGTCCATAAGCCGTTGGGCGAGCGCGAATGAATCCTCGATAGAGGTTATCCGCGCCTCGTCGTATACGTCAATGTCATTCGGTTTAACGCGCTCCGTTGTCAACTCGACCGCGCCGTTCCTATCCGAAGCCGTTAGCGTCATTGCAAAGGCGGTCTTTTCTGAAAACCCTCCGGCAAGGGCAAAGTCAACTACGCCCTCCTTGAGAAGTTCACAGGCATAGACCAGAGCCTTGAGGAACGAGACGGGCCCTGAGGCAAAGGTCGCAAATTCGCCCTTGATCCCGAAGGCAATGGTGATTTGCGCGGTTACGGCGTTCAGGCTCGTATATGGGAAAAGGAGCGGGGATGCGCCGATGGCCTTGTCCGTCATAACGCCCTTGAAGTACTCCTCCTTCGGGCCGTCAATGGCCTCGTCGCCCCCGAACACAACGGCCATCCGTCCGTTGACAAAGCCTTCACCCGCCTTTTTCAACGCGACGGAGGCGGCGCCAAGGACAAGCTCCTCCGCCCTGATAACCGTTTTTACGGCCTTTGGAGAATCAATCCTATCCAACGGCGCGGTCAAAAGCGCGTGCGAAAGCACGATGATTTTTCTGGAAGTGTTTCTCATGCGTTCCTTGTCCCTGTGCCGAAACCAAGAGAGGATGCCGCCTTCTTTAAGTATCTGCCGGCCTTGAACCTCAAGAAGTCGTTTTGCGCCTTCAAAAGCCTTTTAAGCCCGGCCCTGTCCTTTATGAGCGCGTATAGAAGGGAGACGGTCTTGCCGGGACGCCAGTAGAATTTTTTGAGCGCCATGCGGTATTCGGCCTCAAGCCCCTCCCGTGTAAAGCCGTGCGGCACGAATACGAAGCTTAAGCTGTTCATCCTGTCCCAGTCCGGGTCGAACGTCCCGTATTTTGCCGCGTCCTTGTAGAGCGCGGTGCCCGGGTAAGGAGTGAGCTTGCTTATGTTGATGATGTCGAACGGGAGCCTTGTTGCGAGCGCGACGGTTTCCCTTATGGTTTCGCGGGTCTCTCTGGGGTGGCCCATCATGAAAAGGCCCTTGACCTTTATACCGGCCTCGTGCGTAAGCCGCACCCCTGTCTCTATGTCCTTTATGGTTATGTCCTTTGCCACAAGGTCCAATATCTTTTGCGAGCCGCTCTCTATGCCGAAGGCTATCTCCCAACACCCGGCCTTTTTCATGAGCGCGAGCGACTTTTGCGTTACCGCGTTCACGCGGGCGTCGCATGACCATGAAATGTTCAGCCCGTTTGAGATTATATCATTGCATACGGCAATGAGCCTCGCCTCCGAGGCGGCAAAGAGGTCGTCGTAGAAAAGGAGGTGCTTTATGCCCCAGACGGAAACGAGGCGCTTTATGGCGCGGGTCATGTAAGCGGCGCTGTAACCCCTGTACCGGTTGCCGAATACCGAGCGGTCGCAGAAGGTGCACTGATAAGGGCATCCACGCGACGTTACCAAGGAGGCAACCGGGAGCGATTTGTAGCTCAACAGCGGCGGCTGGTACCTGTCCGGGAACCCTTCGAGCAGATCCCACGCGGGCATGGGCAGGCTGTCGAGGTCTTTTATGTACGGCCTTCCTGCCGTAAGGACTATCTCGCCGTTATTATTCCTGAAGGCGATGCCGGGCACGTTCTCGAGCGCCTCATGCGCCTGAATCCCCTTGGCCTCGATGACGGCAAGCAGTTCAACAAGGGTCTCCTCCCCTTCGCCGACGACTGCAAGATCGAATTGGGGGAAACGGTTGAGCGTGGCGCAAGGTTCGGCCGTAACGTGAGGGCCGCCGATTATCGTTGCCACCTTCGCGTCAACCTCTTTTATTGCCTTTGCGAGCAGCGCGGCATTGTTGAGCGAGACGGTTGAGGCGCGAAAGCCCACGACGTCGGGCCGCTCTTTGAGTATATGGGCAAGGGTCTCCTTCATCGTCATCTGAAGCGCGCCCGCCTCGACGATGCGGGCAATATGCCCTTTTTCGCGCGCGACCGCGGAAAGACAGCACAGCCCGAACGAAGGCGTGGTGTTCTCAAGGGTACGCGGGAGGGGTGTCTCCGAGTCCCATACCGTGAATGGCGGATTGACGAAGGTTATCCTCGACATGTTAGTTCACGCCTTTTCAAACGTTAGCGCCGCGTTCTGGCCGCCGAACCCGGCTGACAGGCTCATGGCCGAATCTATCGCTGTCTCCCTTGCCTTGAGCGGCACGTAGTCGAGGTCGCAGTCTTGGTCTTTTTCCTGATAATTTATCGTGGGAGGCAGACACCCGTGCTTCAATGCGAGAAGACAGACAGCGGCCTCTATGGCTCCGCCCGCGCCGAAGCTGTGGCCGATCATCGCCTTGACGGAGCTTATGGGTATCTCGTAAGCCCCTTGCCCGAACGCCGACTTTATGGCCTTAGTCTCCATGACGTCGTTGTACGGCGTGCCGGTGCCGTGCGCGTTTATGTAGCCAGGCCTTTTCAGGCCGGACGAGGCAAGCGCCGCTTGTATCGCCCATGCAAGTCCCGCGCCTTCGCGATCAGGGGCCGTAAGATGTCTTGCGTCGGACCTCGATGCGTAGCCTGAGACAAGGCCGTAACATTGCGCGCCTCGCCTCTCGGCGAAGCCTTGCTCCTCAAGAACGAGAAAACACGCGCCCTCGCCAAGCACAAGGCCGTCTCTGTTCTTGTCGAAAGGCCGCGCCTTTGTCTTTGTAAGCGCCCTTAAGGCGTTAAAGCCGGAAAAAGCGAATTCGCTCAACGTATCGGCCCCGCCCGCGATTATTATATCCGCCTTGCCCCAGAGTATGCGCCTGTACGCTATCCCAAGGGCGTCGGTGCCGGAGGCGCAGGCCGTTGACACGGTAAGCGTATCTCCCTTGAGTCCGTACTTTTCCGCAAGATGCCCTGCGCCGGAATAGAGATGATACGAGGATGGTTTTGCGCCGCATCCGGCCCACGCCTGTTGCCCCGCAAGTATGCCTCCGAGCACGGTCCCGACATGAATCCCTGCGCCCTCCAGGGCGCGCGGGCGCGCAAATAACCCTGAGTCAATCAACGCGCCTTTGAATGCCGTATCAAGAAAATACAGCCACCTGTCTCCCCCCTTGAACGATACGCCGCTGACCTCGGCGGCTGTATGAGAGGCATACGGCGTCGAGTCAAAGGTGGTTATCTCTTGCACCGCGTCGCGCCCGGCTATAAGCTTGCCCCAGAACTCATTGACGCCCGTGCCGAGCGGCGTTATGAGGCCCATGCCGGTAACGACCACGCGCCTTGGCATCGATCAGCCTCGCCTCGCGGCTTCAGGCTTCTTGAACGTCCACACCGCCGTATCGAGCATATAAAAGTCGTCGAAGAACGGATTGGCCGGAATAAACCCAAGCCTCCTTGCCATGCGAACAGTCTCGTCAATGTCGTGAAAGCCCTGCCAACCGGCGCACACGCTTTCCGCAAAGTCGTGTATGTAGACGCCGAGTCTTACCCAACTATTGCGTATATGGCGCCTCTGTTTGTCGGGATAGCCCCACGCAACCGCGCCAAGAACGCCGCCCGGCCTCAACACGCGCTTTATCTCCGCGTACACGGCCTCGCGCTCTTCTTGCCTGATATACGGATCTCCGCATGAGAAGAGCGCCATGTCGAAACGAGAGTCTTCAAAGGGCAGTCCATGGCCGAATCCCTTCCATACGGCGGACGGCCACAGGACCCGCGCCCCGCTTGAGGCCGCCCTTGCCAAGGCTATCGGCCTCAGCGTATCGGTAAAGTCAAGAGCGGTTATAACGGCGTCAGGACGCGAGCGCGATATGGCCTCTATGCCGTGTCCGGTGCCGCAACACAGGTCCATTATCTCGCGCCTTGCGGTATCGGCAACGTCCGCGCTCATGGCCTTCGCAAGAAACTCGCGCGCAAGGTTGAATTCATAGTTTCCGAGAAACCTGTCCCACGCCTCGCCCGCGTCGACCATTCTGCTGCCGTCGAAGTCGTAGAGATAGTCCTTGCCGCGCAAGAACCCCCCGGCGCGCTCTATGCACCTGTCGAGAAAGGCGGTCTTGCTCTCAAGGACGCTCTCCATCATCTCCATGTCGGTAAAGGAAAGGGGTTCCGGCAAACGGGCGTCGGGGACAACGGCGTAAGTCCGCATCGCCTCTCTTGACGGCATTGCCTTCAACCGGCCGCTCTCCTCAAGGAAGTCGAGAAGCACGAGCGCCATGCGCCTTCTTGCCTCGTCTTGCATCTTGTAGCCGAGTCCGGTCTCAAGCGCGGATAGATACCCTTGAGCGGTAAAGACGCCGCTCTTCTCCAAGGCGCTGATAACGCCGTCCTCTTGCGCCCATAAGATGAGCTTTCGCGTGTATGCGCGTTGAACGAGAAACCGTTTAAGGAGGGCGATGCCCTCCCGCATATCTTTGAAACATTCAAGCATGAGCATCCCCCGGTGCGGTTAACAAAATAGAGTGTGCCGGGCCCTTGAGTCCGGCCGAGGCGGCAAGCGCCATCGTTAACGGTCTTTGCTCCGCATCCTCGTTCATCGTTGCCCATGCAACGTCGGGCGCGCCTGAGCGTATAGTGCTCGGCGGGACAACGCCTTTATCGAGGACAAGCGTCGCGGCAACGACCTGCATGACGGCGCTTGCCGCAAAGGATTCGCCGACGAGCGGCTTTATGTTTCCAAGGTACGCCTTTTTCATATTCGCGCCCTGCGGAGAAAAAACGCCGCTTAAAAGCCTTGCCTCAAAGGCGTCCCTTCGAGTGCCGTTGGCTCCGGTCGAGACAAAGGCGTCTTGAGCGGGAATCTCTCCCGCGTTAAAGTCGCGGCCCTGCCATATCGGCGGCAAGGCCGTTTTTATCCCGGCGTATACCCGGGCTGAGCGCGAGGCCGCGCGCGCCCTTGTCTCTATTATGATTGCGCCCGCCCCTTCGCCGGGAACAAAGCCGGAGGCTGGGACAATGAACGGTCGCATATTGTCCTGAGACAACAACCCGAAAGTCTTATAGACTCGCGCCACGATAGGGTCAAGCTCCTCGGCCCCGGCGACGATGCACGTGGAGAGCTTCGTATGTTTCATCACCTTCAGCGCGAACTCCACGGCATCGATGCCCGCGCCGCTGTCTCCCACGACCGTATGCGCCGCGCCCTTGATGCCGAGCGCTATCGAGATGTTCCCGGCAGGGGCGTTCAGCACCGAATCCGAAAACAAGGAGGGGGATGCGCCGAGCGAGCCGTCCTTTACGAACCCGGCGTGAAACTCCCTCGTAAGGTTTATGGCCCCGTGCGTTACGCCTACGACCACGCCGACCTCCTCGGCCTCCCATCCGGCGGGGACCAATCCAGCGTCGGCTATCGCCTGATTTACGGCAACGAGCGCGTACTTGGATATATTGGCCGCCCTTCTGAAGCGTCTGTCGTCAAGATGAGCGTTTATATCTCCGGCGATTCCGGCCGAATACGGCGCGCCGGCCGCGGCCATGCCGCCGGAGGACGGCCTTATGCCGCTTGAGCGCGACAGCATAGCCTCCCAGAAAGGGAGAACTCCTATGCCGACCGGGCTTACGACGCCGAGACCTGTTATTACAAATTCATCGTTCATCTGGAGAGTCCTGAAAACACGATTTTTGTCATTACGCCGTGAACCGTGTAAAAGAGAGATCTTTTACGGTCACGGTTCACGATCACGGTATTTTTGAATGACCAATGCCGCGTTTGCGCCGCCAAAGCCGAAGGAGTTTGAAAGAACCCTCTTGATATTATGCTTTTGCCCCGGCCTGTCAACGATATTGAGCGGACATTCGGGGTCCGGGGTTGAATAATTTATATTCGACGGCAGTATGGACTCGTTCATGGCAACTATCGAGATGACGGCCTCTATTGCCCCGGCCCCGCCGAGTATATGCCCGACCGCCGATTTTATGGAGCTTACCGGAACCGTCTTTGCGTGGTCTTTGAACACCTCGCGTATCGCCTTTGCCTCCATTGCGTCATTGAAGGAGGTGGCCGTGCCGTGGGCGTTTATGTAGTCGACATCGGACGGGGCGCAGGCGGCGTCTTCAAGCGCCCTTTTAATGGCAAGGCGCGCCCCGCCTGCCGTGGGGTCGGGCCGGGTTATGTGATATGCGTCCGAAGACTCTCCGTATCCGGCTATCTCGGCCAGTATCGTTGTCCCTCTGCGTTTGGCCGCGCCCATCTCTTCGAGTATCAGGATTGCCGCGCCCTCGCCAAGGACAAGCCCGTCGCGCCTCAAGTCGAATGGGCGGCAAAGGGTGGTGGTTATCGCCTGAAGCGAATTGAATCCGGCAACGGTGAACTCGCACATGGTGTCGTAGCCGCCCGCAAGCGCGATGTCGGATATGCCGCCGCGTATCTCGTTCAATGCGAATCCGATGGCGTTCGTGCCCGAGGCGCAGGCATTGGAGATGGAAAACACGTTGCTCGAGGCCCCGTTGTCCTCGGCAACGCGCACGCCCTGCGAAAAGGCTATGTAATCAAAGAGGCTTGAAGCCCTGCCCTCCCTGCCCAGCACGATCTCCTTATGGAAGGCGGAGCCGGACAACATGCCGCCGAGCGTCGTACCGAGCACGACGGGCGTGTCCGCCGGCAGTTTATCGGCAAACCCTGCCTCGCGTATCGCCTCGCGAGCCACGGTCAAAAGGAGCTTGGCGGCCCTGTCGTAACGCTTGGGACTGTTCGGCGACAGAGCCTTGTCGAATTCAAAACCCCGTATTTCGGCGCCGGTCGCGCCCCTGTAACCGCTTGCGTCGAACGAGGTCAACCGGCCGATTGCGCTTGCCCCAGCGATTATGCCGGAGAGGTTCTCGGCTTTGCCTGAACCGAGCGCCGTTATGATACCCATGCCCGTAACGACCACGCGGCGCGTCATTCAACCCCCCTCAATCCCCCCTTGTTAAGGGGGGAAGCGCTTTTTGTTCTTTTCCTTAATAAGGAGGGACGCTGGGAGGTCAACGGTTTTTCGCGTTCCTCCCCGTGAAACAGGGCGTCGGCCTTGAAGGGAAGTTTATAAAACCATGCGATCAGAAAGAGCATGACGCAAAGCATCGCCATTGCGCTCCATGCCCAATAAAACACGACGGCAACGAGAGAGGCGATAAACGCGATGAGGCAAAACGCGGTTGCAAACAATGATTTCAGGAAGTAACGGTCAAGCATATCGGAAATGGACATTCCTTTTCTCCTCCCCCCTTGCGGGGGAGGGCAGGGTGGGGGGTCATAGGCAACCCAGTATCTCCCTCATCGGCGCGAACTTTAAGTTCCGCAAAAGCCCCTCGAACTTGGGCGCGGTGGACGCCATGTTGAAGTAGTGCATGAACCTTCTTGAAAGCGGCAGTTCGATGCGCGGGGCAAGCGCGTCGAACTCCCACGGGTGCACGTAGACGAGGCACGGTTGCTTCTCTACGCGGTTTATCTCCTTTATCTTCGTCAATATGTACCAGTACGGCGCGATACGCATGGGAAGCCCGCCGGTAAACGGCGCCCGCTCCCGGAAGACGCGAAACGTGGTCAGCGGAAACTCCCAGATATTTCCGTAAGCGGTCTTGATCGTATGAGGGAAAGGCTTAAAACTCCTCTCGCCCATCCTTGTGAGCGGCACCATGCTTGAATCATACCGGATGCCGAGCTTCGCCAGCACGTCGAGCGCCCAGAGCGTTGACGTTCGTATGGACCATTCAGGCGCCCTGTAGCCCTCCACCTTTTGGCCCGCCGCCGCCTCAACCGCCTCTTTGGCCCTTTTTGCATCTTCTTCAAACTCAGCCCGTGAAAGCTCGAATATCCTCTGGTGGTAGTATCCGTGTATGGCTATCTCGTGTCCGGCCTTGCATATCGTCCTTATGAGAGCCGGTTCTTTTTCCGCGATATAACCGAGGACGAAAAAGGTCGCCCTCGTATCGTAACGGGCAAGCAGGGAGAGCACCTTTTCCGTGTTGCGCGTTACCCTGCTTTCGTACTCTGTCCATTTACGATGGTCGTCGTTGTCAACGGTTCCGCATATATGATACCAGTCCTCGAGGTCAACGGTTAGGGCGTTGAGCATCGGCTATATCCTGTCCACGACCGGCATCCTGAGCGCCTTTTTCCTGTAGCTCAGGTTTGCCGCAAGCCGCTTGATTATCCCTTTCCTGCTTCTGAAACTGCGTTTCAATATGCCGCCGACGGTATAGGTGTTTCTGAATATCCAGTAGTAGCCCTTTTGCAACTCCTCCCTTGTCATGCCTTTGGGCTCAAACACCACCTCGCCGGTGTGGTACTTGCCCCAGTCCCTGTCGAATATCCTGCCTTCCTTGTCGAGCACGCCGTAGGTTACGGTGCCCGGCAGGGGGGTCAATATATGGTACTGGGCCGCGTCTATCCCTGCCTCGTTCACGAAGTCGAGCGTATTCTGAAACACGCTCTTATCGTCCTCATCAAGGCCGAAGACGAAGCTGCCAATGACGTTTATCCCGGCGTCGTGAATCTTTCTTATGGCCTCCTTGTAGTCCTTGGCCGAGTTCCAGCCCTTGTGCATCTTGTCAAGGTTTTTCTGGGAAAGGCTCTCAAGCCCTATGAATGCGTACTGTCCGCCGCTTCGGGCATAGAGGTCCAACAGCTCGGCGTCCTTTGCCATGGTGATGGACGCCTGAGAGCCCCAGCTTACCTTCATGGGCATGAGCGCCTTAAAGAGTTCCTTGGCGTACTTGGGCCTGCCCACGATGTTGTCGTCCATGAAGAAAAACTCCTTGGTGTCGAACCGCTTTATCTCGTCAAGCACCTCGGGTATGGGCCGAGTTCTAAAATCCGCGCCGAAAAAGGCCGTAACCGCGCAGTAGTCGCAGTTAAAGGGGCATCCCCTCGTCGCCTGCATGGTGTTGAAGCCGGTCGGATACATGCGCCTGTCGAGGAGATGCCTCCTCGGTATGACCATGTCCTTCAACTCGCAAAGGTTCTCGCTCCTGTACCTTTCTTGAAGCCGGCCTTTCTTGAAGTCTTCAAGCGCCCTGGCCCATACAAGCTCGGCCTCGCCTATCACCACGGAATCGGCGTGAAGGAGCGCCTCGTCAGGCAGGGCTGAGACGTGCACCCCGCCCATGATGACCTTTACCCCTCTTTTGCGCCAGTTGTCCGCTATCTCGTATGCGCTCGGTATCTCCGCGGTAAATCCGGTTATGCCGACAAGGTCCGGCTTCGCGTCGTAGTTCACCTTCTTTACCCGCGCATCGAGTATCTCAACCTCCCACTCCCTTGGGGTGAGCGCCGCGATGGTCGGCAGATTGAGGCGCACGAACCCTGCCTTGCCGCTCTTGGAGACCGTGCCCCAATAGCTTCGCCTGTTCTCAGGCAGTATGAGCAAAAGCTTCATTGAATTTACCGTTATTTTATTCGATTCAGACGGACGGGATATTCTAACACAACTCTTGGATGACGGGCAACATTACCAACAGGTTATCGGTGGACGGTTATCTGTGAAGGTGAAAGAATAATTACCCTTAAACCGATAACCGCTTTTACTGTGCGGCCCGCCAGCAACCGACCGCCTCCTGAACGTCGGCCTTTGAGCCTATGATGAGCGGGACCCTCTGGTGAAGCTCCTCCGGGACTATCTCCATCACCCGGTTGTCGCCGGTCGAAGACATGCCGCCCGCCTGCTCGACTATGAACGAGAGCGGGTTGGCCTCGTACAAGAGTCTCAACTTGCCCTTTTTCGATTTCTTGTCCGCCGGGTAGAGAAACACCCCGCCCTTCAAAAGATTTCTGTGAAAGTCCGCTACAAGGGAACCCACGTACCGGGCGCTGTATCCAGAGCCGTTGGACTTGAGCTTCTCTATATATTTCGCGGTGCCGTCGTACCAATAAGCGCTGTTGCCCTCGTTGATGCTGTAAATCTTTCCTCTCTCCGGCATCCTGATGTTTTCGTGGGATAGCAGAAACTCCCCGACGCTCGGGTCGAGCGTGAAGCCGTGCACCCCGTTTCCGGTGGTGTATACGAACATGGTGGACGAGCCGTAGAGCACGTAACCGGCGCATACCTGCTCAACGCCAGGCCTCAGAAAATCCTTTTCCGTAACGCCGTCATGACCGTTAGGCGTCTTCAATATGGAGAATATCGTGCCCACGCTGATATTTACGTCTATGTTTGATGAGCCGTCAAGAGGATCGAAAAGGATAAGGTAGTTGCCGCGGGAGTGAGGCCCGCCCATCTTTACAATGTCGTCCATCTCCTCGGAGGCCATGCCGAGGACGAAGCTGGAAAGCTCCATGGTATGAAGCATCGCGGTGTTGGCAAACTCGTCGAGCTTTTGCACCTCCTCGCCCTGCACGTTCTTGCCGCCGGCGGCCCCGAGTATGTCTATAAGCCCGGCCTTGTTAACGGCCCTCGATATAAGTTTTGCCGCGACTATGATGTCCGAAAAGAGCGAGGTAAAACTGCCGCTGGAATCGGCGTGCTTCCTCTGCTCCTGCAAGAGGAATTTGGTAAGCGGCATTCCTGACATGCTTAGCGGCATGGCGTCACCCCTGTTTCTTATACGGAAAAGTCCGCGTCAACGGGAAACTCGAAGCCGTCAATCGCCTCGACCTTGAAAAGACCGGGGTAGTTGTCGTCCTCAAGCAGTATCCTTTTTACGTTGCCCTGCCACAGCGAAAAAAACAGCTCTTTTTCTTCCTTGCCGGCCATGCCCCTCAATACAAGCGGCATCAGTTTTCCCATTCTGTTGTCCTGAGGGAGTGCCTGCGGATTATAGCTAATCCTTACGGCCTTGCCCGTGTCTTCCCTTTGAAATATGAATTGATTGAACTGAGTGTCCTTTGCGTCAAAGGCAAGCCTGTTGCATCTTGCATACGCCCCGCCCAAGCCCTTGAATCCGGTCTTGCCGCTCGCGCCGGTTATGAAGGATATGACCTGCGCCTGAGGCCCGTATGCAAGGTCGTCCGGCGCTCCTTTTATGAGAACCCTTATGTCCCCGCGCACCGGCGTCTGATCGCCGTAGAGCGCTTGCAGCGCCTTTGCCGTCAGCTTGTATGCGCCGGATATTGCCGCGCATGAATGTCCAGCGAGTTTCACGGCGTCGGCGTAGTGAAAGACGAACTCCTCGCCCTCGTCCTGCGCCCCGAGCACGTAGGCAAGCGGGTCCTTGAGACGTATCGGCTCCACCAGCGCGAAAAATCCCTGCTTCCAGACGGTGTCGGACGATTCCATAGGCTCCTCCAAATAGACGTTGTATAATATCAGATATTGTAAAACGATTCAAGCGAGGAAGGCGATTAGGTGCCGTCAGGAGTTTCCTCCTGACGGCGTTGGTTTCGCAAAGGAAGCGGCATCAAGGGGAATAAGAGGCTCAACCATGCCTGAGCCGCTACGCAAGCGTCAATACGCTTATCCGTCCGGCAATTGCGCCGGCAATGGTCTTGAACGCGATAGCGTGTTCCGACTCGGGCGCGGCCTCGACGATAGGCAGACCGGCGTCCGCCCCTTCGCGTATGGCCATGTCAAGGGGTATCTTGCCGAGAAGCGGCACATCATACCGTTGGGCAGTCTTTTCTCCCCCGCCGTGGCTGAATATCTCGGACTTTTCGTTGCAGTGCGGGCAGAGGAAGCAGCTCATGTTCTCGATTATTCCGGCGACCGGCGCGTTCACCTGCTGGAACATCTTTATCGCCCTTCTCGCGTCGATAAGCGCCACGTCCTGAGGCGTGGTAACGATCACGGCGCATGTGAGCGGTATGGTCTGCACGAGCGTAAGCTGAACGTCTCCCGTGCCCGGCGGGAGGTCGATGACAAGGTAGTCGAGTTCCCCCCATTCAACGCCGGTCAGGAACTGTTTGACCAGTTGCATGACAAGAGGCCCCCTCCATATAAGGGGCGTTTCTTCGTCAAGCATGAAGCCCACCGACACGAGCTTTATCCCGTATTTCTCAATCGGAACGAGGGTTTCCTTGGGCGTGGCCTCAAGCGGCCCGTGTATGCCCATCATGATCGGAAGGCTCGGGCCGAATACGTCAGCGTCGAGAAGCCCAACACTTACCCCGGTCTTTGCAAGAGCCATCGCAAGATTTACGGCAACGGTTGACTTGCCCACGCCGCCCTTGCCGCTTGCTATTGCGATGGTGTTTTTGACTCCGGGTATCGGCGTTTTTTCCGGCGGTTTTTTCGCCTTCGGCGCCTCTGCTCCGGTCTCTATGGTTACGCCGATAACCCCGGGTATGGCCTTGACCGCGTTTATCGAATTGGTCTCAAGCTCTTTTTTAAGAGGGCAGACCATTGTCGTAAGCATCAACTTGAAAGAAACCCGTCCGTTGTCGATTGCGACGTCCCGAATCATGTTGAGCGTAACAAGGTCTTTGCCAAGCTCAGGGTCCATGACGGACGAGAGCGCCTTCAACACGTCGGCCACGGTTATTTCAATGGTTTTCGGCATGGTATTCTCCTCAATTTGAAGCAGCCGTATCCAGCGCGGCGAGAAGCTCGTCTAGCGATGCCCCGTCTCTTTTGGCCGCGTGCTCTATGGACACCGCCCCTCCGCAACAGGAGTCTATCTTGAAGCGCGTGAACACGCCGATGCTCTTGGGATAAAGCCGTATACAGTCGTTTACCGTTATCTCTTTTGCTATCTTCATTTTCTGCTTTTCCTGTCTTTCACGGCCGCGTTGAGTTCGGCTACAAGCGCCTCAGGGCTGACGTTGTGCATCCGCGCGCCGAATGATATGTCCTCTTTGTCGGAGCCGGGGCAGCTTGAACACTCGCCCTTCAAGCGCTTCCTGAAGACCATCTCGGTTTCAGGATAGGCCCTTAGCACGTCGGCTATGATCATGTCGCTTGTTATGGCCATTGTGTGGACATTGTATGAACATAGCGCGGCCATTGCATGGCCATGCCATGATAAACGCGGCCAATCATTTAACGGCTGGTTTCGGCGTCGGCACCGCCTTTATCGTTTTGAACATGTTGAGTCCGAACATTATCATGGACGCGCCCTCGACCATCGCAAAAGCGTGGAGCGCGCCGCGACCCAAGCCCCATGATACGGCGAACCAGCCGGCGGTCATGCCCAAAAGTCCGGCGTTGGCCAGCCAGATATGCCAGTATGAAAGTTTGTCGCTCCACAGCGGCTTTCCGCTGAAACGCGGCAAAATGTGATAGCCCACGCCATATATCATCATGGACATCCAACCAAGAAGGTTGAAATGCGCGTGTATCTGCATGTAAGGGTAGATCGGCCCTGTCATGGTCATTGCAATGCCGATGAGCATTGCCGCGAGAAAATATAGTATTGCAAATCTTATGAACCAGACGGTAATACTGCTCATCCTTTAAGCGCTCCTCGTTTTTATTCATGTAAATCCGCTATGCGCCGTCAGACCGGCTTAACCTCGGCTGGCATGGGTTTGCAGGCATCCACAGGGCAGACCTCGGCGCATGCGCCGCATTCGGTGCAAAGCCTTGGGTCTATTATGAACGGCGCGCCCTCTTGTATGGCCCCCTCCGGGCATTCGGGCATACATGCGCCGCACGAGACGCACTCGTCAAGGATATGATACGACACGGTAAGGTCTCCTTGCTAAAGGCGATAAGATCGGCGCATGGCGGGCGCGTCAAACGCCCTCCATGCGCCGGATGAACCCTGTCAAGAATCAGACTGAAAGCACCTGCTTTATCTCAGGCACCTTTTCTTTGATAGCCCTTTCAATGCCCATCGCGAGCGTTATCTGCGCGCTCGGACATCCGTGGCAGGCCCCCTGGAGCTGTACCTTGACGACCCCGGCGGCTTCGTCCACGTCAACCAGTTGCACGTCTCCTCCGTCAGCCTGCAACGCCGGTCTTATGCCGTCAAGCGCCTCTTCGATCTTTTCTTTAAGCATGATATATCTCCTCCGTGAGTTGATGTCGCACAATAGTATATCATATAATAACGATACCATGCTTTCAAGGGGGAATAAATGACTTATGTCATGTTGCGGGACAGGCCGCGCGGCTTGCCCCGCGCCCTATTTCGAGTTCATCGAGCTTGACCATTCAGACCGGCATGCCGCCGATGTAGGTGTTGTGCAGGTCTGTTTTCTCTCCGAGGTCTTCCTGCGATAAACCCTTTGCCTTTCTGAGCGCCCTGACGCCTTCGCCGAACTCCTTCAAAAAACCCTTATTGTTTTCCCGCGTCTTTTCCATAATCACCCTGCCGCAATATTTAGAGAAACTCTGATTAATTCGCCGACCCGTCATTCTCGCGTGTGAGCCGCAGCCCTGAACGCAGTGAAGGGGTAGAATCTCGTCTTCAAGGAAATCAACGAGTTAGAGATTGCCGCGCCCAGCGCCACTTTGTTGCACGAAGGAATTTGCCAAGGAACACGCTTTCATAATCCAAAGTGGTGCTGGGCTCGCAATGACAAAGCTTGTCCCCGCGTGTTTTAAGCGGGGATAAGACTTAATCAGAGCTTCCTTAACGGAGTGGAAACAGACAGTGGAGAACATCCTCCCGCCGGTAGCGATGGCAAACACGATGGAATAAAGGCAAAGTGGCAGAGCATGTTCATAAAAAGCTCTGTCAGGCTGCTCAATGGCGAGGAAAGATACGTTGACCTTTACGCCAAGGCTGGAGTAGTCAAGATGGACTACTCTCTCACGTACACTTTTTCAGATGGCAGCGGTTTTGGCGCAGCCGGTGAAGATAAAGAAGATTTCACCGGCGACAACGGCTTTGCCTATGGGGCAGGGTTCTCAGGTAAGTTAGGGAAGGTCTGATTAATTCATTTTGATACGCAGTGATACAAGGCAGCAACCTTGTTTGCTTAATGTCATTCCCGCAATCCTTTAGCGGGAATCCAGTGTCTTAATGCTCATTTCTGGATTCCCGATTTGATAGATTCCCGATTAATGCCTCGGGAATGACAGAAAAGGGAATTAATCAGAGTTTCCCGAAGTCAATACTGTCATAACCATGTATGAGTTTATTACGCATACCGATTATTTCCCCCCACGGGATGCCTCGATAGTTTGAACGTCCCGTAAGCGATACGCGGCCGGCGGCTTCTCCGATGATCTCAATCGGTCTTGCCAGCGCAAGATAGAGCAGCCTCTCCTTTTCGATGTCTTCTTTAGTCTTGCCATAAGATACCTTAATCGCCTCCTCGGCCGCATTGAGCATATGATGAAGGCGCGCGGCGTCATTGCTCGGCATATTCCACCTCAGCCGTTTCCATGACCACGTCGCGAAAGTATTTGCTCAAGCAGTTCGGCGTGTTTAGATCTACCTTGCGCCCCATGATGCCGCCAAGCTCCAACTCCATGCCCGAGAACCTGATAAGGCCGGGCACATGTCCGTCCTCGAACTCCACAAGGACGTCCACGTCGCTGTCGGGACGGAAGTCGTCGCGAATGACCGAGCCGAAGAGCGAGAGCTTGCGGATATGGCGTCTCCTGCAAAACTCCTCTATCTTATCGTGCGGTATGGCGATCTGTGCGCGTCCCATGGTCTCTTTGTTCGTGTTTACTTGCTCATCGAACCCAAGAACGTCTTGTTGTCCGGCGTGCCCTGCACCTTATCGAGCAAAAACTCCATTGACTCGACCGGGTTCAAGGGTTGCAAGACCTTCCTGAGTATCCATATCCTGTTCAAAGCCTCCTTCGTAAGGAGCAGTTCCTCTTTTCTCGTGCCGGACTTATTCAGGTCTATGGCCGGGAAGACGCGCCGTTCGGAGAGCTTTCTGTCGAGGACGATTTCCATGTTGCCGGTTCCCTTGAACTCCTCGAAGATCACCTCGTCCATCCTGCTTCCGGTCTCTATGAGCGCGGTCGCTATGATGGTAAGGCTCCCGCCCTCCTCTATGTTCCTTGCCGCGCCGAAAAACCTCTTTGGTTTATGAAGGGCGTTGGAGTCCACGCCGCCGGACAAGACCTTGCCGCTCGGCGGCACCACCGCGTTATACGCCCTCGCAAGCCTTGTGATGGAGTCGAGGAGTATCACCACGTCCTTCTGGTGTTCCACGAGCCGTTTTGCCTTCTCGATGACCATCTCCGAGACCTGCACGTGCCTCTGGGCCGGCTCGTCGAAGGTGGAGCTTATGACCTCGCCCTTTACCGAGCGCTGCATGTCCGTAACCTCCTCGGGGCGCTCGTCTATGAGGAGCACGAGGAGCACGACCTCCGGGTGGTTGGTGGTGATGGCGTTAGCCACTTTTTGAAGCAACATGGTCTTGCCGGCGCGAGGAGGCGAGACGATAAGGCCCCTCTGGCCTTTGCCGATCGGCGTAAAGAGATCCATGACCCTCATGGAGGTGTCGCCGCTGGGAGCCGTCTCTAGGTTCAATTTTTCCTGCGGATAGAGCGCGGTAAGGTTGTCGAAGAGTATCTTGTCCCTTGCCGCCTCAGGGTCTTCGTAGTTGATCTTCTCGACCTTGAGGAGCGCGAAGTACCGCTCGCCTTCCTTGGGCGGGCGTATCTGGCCTGAGACTATGTCGCCGGTTCTCAGGTTGAACCTTCGTATCTGGGACGGCGACACGTATATGTCGTCCGGCCCGGGCAGATAGTTATAATCCGGCGCGCGGAGGAAGCCGAATCCGTCGGGGAGCGTTTCAAGCACCCCCTCTCCGTATATCAGCCCATTCTGATCGCTCTGGGACTGGAGGAGCGCGAAGATCAGGTCCTGCTTTCTCATGCTCGAGGCGCTCTCGATATTGTATTTCTTCGCGAGCGACGTAAGCTCGCCTATCTTTTTTTCCTTGAGTTCTTTTAGATTCATTTTCTCTCCTGCGAAGGGGTTGAAGGATTATGGATGGAATGAGTGGACGGGCGCAATCGTTCCAATGCCTTTTGGATTGTTCAAAGATTCACTGTCGTCTTTTTCGTTATATTGATTCTGATGGATTCCAACAGGTCTATGGGGTTTATGTGTTGTCCGCCTCGGGGCGCTGCCGCTGACGGCCTTACAAGACGCTCTGAGGCATGAACGCAGCCTATAATTGACAGGGTACTTATTTTATAACACGCTTTACCAAGGCTGTCAACCTAAAAACTTCACCGCTTGCCGCGGGGCAACATGAATAGAGGCGTATCTTCCTTCAATAACGCCATACCCGATATTTACGCCCGTCATATTACATTACCTTTTCAGCCCATCTCCTTTTCGATGAGAGGGACCGCCTTCTTGACCTCGAAGGCGCACCTTGCGATGGAGACCGACCTCGGCAGGGCCGCTATGACGTAATAGCCCTCCTTAATCGTCGATATGACGAGGCGGCCCGTGTTTGTGGTTATGGATATGGAGGTTACGTCTCCCGCGCTTTGCCCGGTTTGCCTGAGCGCGGCATCCCTTGCAATGTCGAGTATTATGCCGTGATGAGCGCCGATGAGGTCTAGTTCCATCTGCGGCGAACCTGAATACGACGCTATCAACTCGCCCTCCCAATCAAGGAGCACGGCGCCGATTGCGCCTGTACGCGCGGCAAGGTCTTTGAGTATGGCTGTAAAGGACATAAGTACCGTGTAAAGGCCGCGACCGTGAACCGTGACCGTAAGGCTAAAGATACCGTGAACTGTAACCGTGAAAGGATTCTTCTTTTACAAGGTCACGGTTCACGGTTTTTCAGAATCTCACGTTAATGGTCTTGGAAACCCCGGGCTCCTCCATCGTTATGCCGTAGAGCGCGTCGGACATCTCCATGGTCTTCTTGTTGTGCGTGATGAGCAGGAACTGGCTGAAGGCCGCCATCTCGCGCACAAAGGAGTTGAACCTGTCTATATTCGCGTCGTCAAGCGGCGCGTCAACCTCGTCGAGCAGGCAAAACGGCGACGGCTTTATGAGAAATATGGCGAAGACCAGAGAGGTCGCGGTCAGGGCCTTTTCGCCGCCGGACAGGAGCGTTATGTTCTGGAGCCTCTTGCCCGGGGGCTGGGCCGCTATCTCGACCCCGGCCTCCAGTATGTCCGCGTCCTCGGTAAGCCTGAGCTCGGCCCTTCCGCCGCTGAAAAACTTTGGAAAGGTCTCCTGAAATTTGGCGTTTATCTCGTCAAAGGCCGTTCTGAACTTCTCCCGCGTGGTGCCGTTTATTCGCGTTATAGCCCTCATCAGCGCGTCAACCGAGCCGCTGAGGTCGGTTTGCTGGTCAACGAGGAACTGATGCCTGCGCTCAAGATCGTTGAACTCCTCAAGCGCCGAAAGGCTCACCTCTCCCATTGCGGCAATCTTTTCCCTGAGTTCTTGTCTTTGAGATTCAAGTCCCTTGAGTTCCTCTTCCGTGGGCGCGATTTCAGCGGCCGGCCCGTCATGCTCGATGGAGACGGCGTATCTCTCGGCGATCCTGTCCCTGATGTTATCAATGCCGAGTTGAATCTCTTTTACCTCGACGGACAGATCGCCCTTCAACTCCTGCATCTCCTGTTGCTTTGCGTTGAGCGCCTTGAGCCCGGCCTCAATCTCCTTTATCCTTGCCTCGGTTACGGCTATGGACTCGGCCTTTTTAGTCTCCTGTTTTTTGAAGGCATCGGCCTCGGAGAGCAGTTGTTCAAGGCGCGTCTTCAATATCTCCGTCTCCTCGGCCTTATGAAAGGCCTCGGCCTTCGAGCGCTCTATCTCCTCTTGCTTTGAGATTATCCTCTTGCCCGCGTCGTCGACAAAGGCGGCCTTTGCCGCAACCTGTCCCTTCAACGATTCAAGACGCTCCCGCGTCCCGGCAAGGCCGACCTTTATCTCGGTTACGGCGGCGCTTGCCGCCTCCTTGTCCTTTGCCAGAACAAGGAGCGTTGCCGAGAGCAGGGCGGCCTGAGCCTCTTCTTTGACCGCCTCCTCCTCTATGGTCTGCCTCTGCGCCGCATAGTCCGCCTTCTTGCCGGCCAGTTGACCAAGCCTTGCCTCGGCTTCAATTGCCCCGGCAAGCGCCGCGGTTTTGAGTTTAACGAGCCGTCCGGTCTCGGCTGTAAGAGAGGCAAGCTGTGCCTCGGCGTTTACCCGCTCAAGGGCAAGACTGTGGACAAGGGCGGCGCAGGATGAGAGTTCGCCCCTCGTCTTTATGACGTTTGCCTCCATCTCCCTTACGTCCGCTTCAAGCGCGGCTATCTTCGCTGAGAGCTCCGCGGCCGTCTCTTTGGCCTTTTTTATCTCGCCTCTTTTTTCAAGCAACCCGGCTGCGTTGCCCGCGTCTCCGCCGGTTATGACGCCGGATGCGTCGATGGTCTCGCCGTTTAAGGTGACGAACATCGGGCACGGGACGCCGCTCCTCCATATTTCGAGAGCATGGCCGAGGCCGTCGACGACGCAAGCCTCGCCAAGGAGACTTCCAATCAACTCTTGATACCCTTCCTTTATCCTTACCTCCGAGAGGAGTTCTTTATACGATTGTCCGCCGGACCCTGCCGTATTCATCGTTGCGGCCATGAGCGGGGAAGAGCGCGTCTCGTTTACGGAGACGAAACTGCCGCGCCCGCCGGCATTGCTCTTGAGATACTCTATGGCCTCTACGCCGCGTTGGAGATCCTCCACCATGACGCACTGGAGCCGCTCGCCGAGCACGGCCTCAACCGCCCTTTCATACCCGGGATTGGCCTCGATACAGTCGGCAAGCAGCCCCTTGACGCCGTTGCCCAAGCCCCTTTGCATTATGGACTTTGCCCCGCCCTTGAGGTTTTCAAAGCTCTTTTCCATCTCCTCGAGCGTTAAAAGCCGCGCATTGACCAATGCATGCTCGTCCGCTGTCGCGCGAAGCGCGGTCTTCCCGCCGTCAAGCGCCTCTTCAATGGAAGAAAGCGTTGCCTGAGCGCCCTTTTGCCTCAGCGCATGTTCTTCTCCGCGATCGATCAGCGAGCGCACCCTGTCTCTTAATACGTCGGCGCCGCTCTCATTGGCGTCAATACCCTTTGCGTACTCGGCTGTTTCGGCCCTTGCCTTGGCCTCTTTTGCGCGCATAGCCTCCTCGTCCCTGAGGCAGGTCTCCAGCGAATGCCTCAACTCCTGAAGAGAAGCGGCAAGGCGCATGTTCCGGGCAACGACGCCCTTATGTGCGTCCTCTTTTTCCCTGAACGCGCGGTCAAGATTGCCAAGCCTCGCCGCATGTTCTTCAAGACTCGCCGAGTCTTTTGCGATGGCGTCGGCGAGCGCGGCAAACCGGTCGTTCAAGAGCGTAATGTCCTCAACCGCCTGAGCGCGTTGTCTTTCAAGGTCTGCTGTCTCGGCGATGAGCCTTTCCTCGGCCCTGACAAGCTCCTCGATGCGCATCCGCGACAGCGCGCTTATGCGCTCATCGGACTGTATGCGCCTCTCGACGGCGAAGCGATTTTCCCGCATGGCGCGGTATTCGTTGTCAACGGCCTCGGCCTCCGCCTTCAAGGACTCGGCTGACAAGACCGCCTCGCCGATGAGCGAGGCGAGCCCGGCCTCCTCGTCGACAAGCGAGGCTATGCTTTGAGCCGCCTCCCGCAGACGCGTCTTGAGTTTCAAAAATTCATGCGTTGAAAGCGCGACCTCCGCTGTCTTGAGTTCCTCTTTAACCGCCTTGTACCGCTCGGCCTTCTTGGCCTGACGGTTCAAGGAGTTCAACTGCCTCTTGACCTCGCTTATTATGTCGTTTACCCTCGTGAGGTTTTCCCGCGTGGCCTCAAGCCTCCTGAGCGCGGCCTCTTTTTTGTGCTTGAACTTGCTTATGCCGGCCGCCTCCTCGAAGATTACCCTTCGCTCCTCGGGCTTGGCGTTTATGAGCCAGCCGACCTGCCCCTGCTCGATAATGGAATAGGCCCGCGTGCCGATGCCGGTGTCGGTAAAGAGATCTATTACGTCCCTGAGACGGGACTGCACCTTGTTGATGCAGTACTCGCTCTCTCCCGACCTGTAAAGCCGCCTCGAGACCTCTATCTCCGTGTAGTCGGCGAAGCGCGACGGGGCGCTCCCGTTGTCGTTGGCAAAGGTGAGCACGACCTCGGCCATGCCGAGGGGCTTCCTTGCGTCCGAGCCGTTGAATATGACGTCTTGCATCTCCTTGCCCCTGAGATGCCGCGCATTCTGCTCCCCGAGCACCCATCTTATGGCGTCGACGATATTGCTCTTGCCGCAGCCGTTAGGCCCTACTATGGCCGAGGCGCCTGACGGAAAGCTGAACGTCGTCTTGTCTACAAAGGATTTGAAGCCGTGGATTGTAAGGGTCTTTATTTTCATTGTTTATATGCCGGAGCGCGCAACGGTGCGGCGGGGCACCCACGCTTCGCGTGGGTCGGGCGGATATTTTTCTTAGGACGGACTCATCCGAATCCTAACAAGGTTTTTGCGGTTTGTAAAGTTAAAACACGATATAAAGCGCGCGCGTTCAACCTCGAAGCGCAACGAACCGAGAAGCTGTTTCGGGGTCGGATGCTGTCTTCCGCTTTACCTATTACTTGACTTATACTATACTATTGGAATGCGTAAATCCACCGGATACGAGCCCAAGTATACCGTAACTGCCCACCTCTTGAGGCTTCTTGAAAGGATAGCCTCGTTAAAGACAAAAATCGAGCTGTCGGCCGTATCTGTCGCCTGGGTGCCTGCGCTCGCAAAAGAGGCATTTGCACGCGCGGCGCACTCCTCAACCGCCATCGAGGGCAACCCGCTCTCTCTGAAGGAAGTCCAGATGCTCGCCGATGGCGGGGAACTCCCGCATGCCAAGCCCAAGCATATAAAAGAGGTGACGAATTATTTTGCCGCGCTAAAGCTCATTACAGAGCATAAGAACAAGAAGACAATTTCAGTTGAAGACGTCTTCAAGATACACTCCGTCATAGGCAAAGACGTGCTTGATAGAGGCCCCATCGGCGCATACAGGGATTATCAGGTCTACGTGGGAAGCCGCGTTCCCCCGAAGGCAAAGAACGTGGGACGCCTTATGGAAGATCTCCTCGGCTGGTTGAATGAAAGAGGACAGGCGTTGCCCACGATCTTCTCTTCGGCCATTCTCCATTACCAGTTCGAGCACATCCACCCATTCGGTGACGGCAACGGCAGGACCGGCAGGCTTTTAGCTCTATGGGAGCTTTACAGAAGAAGGTTCGACTCGCACCACATCTTCTCGATTGACGAGGTATTCCTTGAGAACAGGCAAAGATACTACGCCGCGCTCGATCTTGTAAGAAAAGAGGGCGAAGATATTACAAGCTGGCTTGAGTTCTCTGGAGAGGCCGTCGAGCTTACCCTTGAACGGGTTTTGTCGAGGATCGAGGCCGTAAGGGTTTTGGAGAAAATGACCATAACATTGTCGCCGAAGCAGGAGAGGCTTCTCAACGTCCTTCAGGCCGGGCCGCTCGGCATCAAGGAGATACATGAGCAATTGGATGTTACGAAACAAGGGGCACACTTCCTTCTTAAGCCCCTAGTGGAGAGCGGCCTTATAAAAAGGGTTGGCGGGCATAAGACGGGGAAGTATATACTTGGTTAAGTCATAAAAAATCGCAATGACAAAGCTTGTCCCCGCGTGTTTTAAGCGGGGATAAGAATTAATCAGAGCTTCCTTAGGTCGGCGAATAACCCCTCACCGCTTACTCTCTTGCCTTCATCCCCCCTACAAGGCTCTTTACGGCAGCGTTGTGGCGTTTGCAGTATCCGGCGATGCCCACAGCCACCTTTACAGCGGCGTCCGGGTCTAAGAAGTTGGCCGTTCCGACCTGCACGGCTGTGGCCCAGGCAAGGATGAACTCAAGCGCGTCGTTTGCCGAGATTATGCCGCCTGAGCCGATGAGCGGGACTTTGGCGACTGATTTGGCCTCCCAGACCATCCTCACCGCAATGGGGCGTATGGCCGGGCCTGAAAGCCCGCCGATTACGTTTGCAAGCATCGGCCGTCTCTTTTCCACGTCCACGACAAGCCCGGGGATGGTGTTTATAAGCGTTATCGCGTTGGTTCCCGCGTCTTGAACGGCCCTTACCATTACCCGTATGTCCGTTACGTTGGGCGAGAGCTTCGTTATGACCGGCAGTCTTACCGCGCTTGTTACGGCGCTCACCACCTTGTGCGCCTCAACCGGGTCTGTGCCGAACGCGATGCCGCCCTTCTTGACGTTCGGGCATGAGATGTTTATCTCAAGAGCGGCCACGCCTCCGGCGTCTTCAAGCCGCAGAGCCAGTTCCCGATAGTCGTCAACCGTCTCTCCGAAGATATTGGCTATTACCGGTGTCTTGAGTTTTCTTAAAAACAACAGTTTGTTCTTTATGAAAGCCTCAACGCCCACGTTTTGAAGCCCTATGGCGTTCAACATGCCGCACGGGGTCTCGACTATGCGAGGGGACGGATTTCCATGCCGCGGCTTGAGAGACAACCCCTTGACGATTATGGCGCCGAGTTTTTCAAGATCAGTATACGGCGCGAACTCGCTCCCGTAACCAAACGTGCCTGAGGCGGTCATCACCGGGTTTCGCAGCTCGAGTCCGGCTATCTCCACCTCAAGCGCAAGCGCGGCCTTCTTATCTATCTTTACCTTTGGCTTTGCCTTTTTTATCATAGCGCGTCCCAATCGATGTCCGTTGAATCGAAGACAGGCCCGTCGGAACAGACCATGCTGAAGCCGTCGGCCTCGTATCCGGCCTTATGCGCCCCTGTCTTTACCGCGCATCCAAGGCATACGCCGATGCCGCACGCCATTGTCCGCTCAAGCGACACGAAGCAACGAGCGCCCGACGCGAGCGCGATAACCGCGACGGCCTTGAGCATGGGAGCCGGGCCGCAGGCGTATATGACCGAATCAGGCTTTATCTCCTTGGCAAGAAGACCGGTAACAAATCCCTTGAAACCCCTGCTGCCGTCGTCCGTTGCGATCTTGATTTTGCAGCCAAGGCCGGAAAACCCCGCGACAATCTTTGTGTCGGCCTTGTGCCTTGCGCCGAACAGGAGTGCGCCCGCCTTGAGCCTTTGCGCCAGAGGAAGCATGGGTGCTAACCCAACGCCGCCCGCAACCATGATGACGTTGCGCGCTTCCTCCGGCTCAACCCATCCGTTGCCGAGCGGGCCGAGCACGTTTATACGCTCGCCCGGCTCTTTGGACGACAATATCGCGGTTCCCTTGCCGACGACGCGGTAGAGTATCTCCACCCCGGTCGGACGCTTGAAGGAAAAACCCGTCGTTTTTTTTGCGCCGATTACGTTGTATATCCCGAACGGCCTTCTGAGGAGCGGGTCAAGTCCGTCCGAGACCCTGAGCATGATAAACTGGCCCGGACGCACCTCCATGCCGCTCCATGAGAGCCTCATCCTGAAGTAATCGTCAACGACCTTTTTATTGTGAAGTATGGCTGCTTGAGATGATTGCATTGCCGTGCCTGCCGTATAATCCGGTTCAAATCTCCCGCGTCATCACTATCGCATCCTCGTCGCCGTAATAGTTTGCGCGTTCAAAGGACTCCTTGAAGCCGAACTTCTTATACAACGCCCTTGCGGCCTTGTTGGACCGCCTGACCTCAAGAAAGACCTCGCTGGCCGTCTTCCGCTTCATCTCGATAATGGAAAACTCAAGGAGAGCGCGCGACAACCCCATGCGCCTGAAGTCCGGGCTGACCGCGAGGTTCAATATATGCGCCTCGCCGAACACCACCCAGAATATACCGTAACCGGCTATGACCTGACGGCCATTGGACTCAAGCCGCGCAATAAACGCGCTTGAGAGCGGGTTTCTAAGCTCTGCCTCGAACATGCCCCTTGTCCACGGCCTTGGAAAGCATCTCTGTTCGATGGAAAGGACGTCGCCCAAGTCTGACGCGGACATCGGGCGGATGTCGGGACGGATCGGCAAGGCAATCGCCTTGGTAACCGGTGTTCGGTTGGTCATTTATCTACATGCCCGACATTTGCCATAACCGGCGCACCCTGCATGGCTTACTGTTTATTAAATACGTAGATAACGGCTTTCGCGGCGCCTTCTTCGTCGTTGCCGGCAATAACCTGATTCGTGCTTATCTCGATTGATGGGCGAAGTCCGCCTGAGGCAACAGACTTATATTTCTCCGTAACCACCGCGTTCCAGTTCTTATCGAAAATCTTGATTACGGAAGAAAACTCCGTGCCCAGCTTCACATGGTTATAGGTCACATAAAAATACTTGCCGTCAGACCTGAGTCCGGTGACATAACCCTCGGTATAGCCGGTCTCCGCGCTGACCGTCCTGGATTCGACAAATCCAAAGTTTGAATCCAGCTTAACGATAAGGAGATTCGCGGGGATGCTCCATATAATGTTATCGTTGCCGATGGAGCTGGGTCCGACCGCTGTCTGTACGGTAAGATAGTAGTAGTTGTTTTCTAAAATAATGCTCGACTGCCTAGCCTCGCCATCGGCATAAGCCGATAGGTCGATGTCGAAGGTCGTCACGCCCGGGGAGTATTCCTTTTGTTGAAGGGATTTATCGAACTTTCTGAATCGGTATATTGTTTCCCCTGATTGCGCCAGAGTGGATTTAATTCTGGTCATTACGGTGAGATCGTCGCCGCTTAACATAGGCGCCGGATCGTCCAATTTTTCATCTCCCGCGACCGCAACGGTATCTCCGGCGCTTTGCGCCAGCGCGCCGGTATAGGCAGCCCTCGTAAAGTTGTCGTCCAATGCGTATTTGGCGCCGAAGAGGTAGGTCTTTTTCTGCGCTCCGTTGAGGGTTTCATAAAACGCATAAAGATACGCGCCATCCGAGATTACGCGAATATCCGTCGGATCACCGTAGGTTGCATCGTTGGAGACGAGCGTGGCCGAGTTCACGATAGCGGTCATATCGCCGTTGTAGATGTTTACGCGGAAGGTTCTGGACGGAGAAAGAACAAGGCACACGACGAACACCCTGTCCGTGGTCCGTATAATTTCAGGGCGCGCGGCGTCGGCTATTTCAATGGTCTTAAGAAGACTAAGCGATGAGATATCCTGCGTCGTCGATGATGAGGTCGTCGATGATGGGGTTGTTGACGCTGGATTGTCAGCGCCGCCGCATGAGACCAGAAAGGACGATGTTACGAGTCCCGCAACGGTTGCAAGAAGATGTTTGTGCATGATGAATTTCTTGTTCTTGATAATGCAAGACAAACGCGGCGCGCTGGAGTCGGCTCATCCGCCGGTTGGCCGTAGGGAGCGGAGCGCCTAACGATAATCATGCAGACCGCATAAAACTGAAAACACGAACTGCTTTTTTCCGTATAAGAGGCTATTCGTGCAATGGCTGTCATTATCACACGGTTACGGCCTCTTGTCTCGCCATCTCATTTCCGGTTTATAGAAACATAAACGGCGCTGCGCTTCGACGTTGAATGTGGCCCGCCTACTTTTCGTTCGTCGCAAACAGTATATGCCAGAAGTCGAGCTTCTTTAGCATGTACTTCTTTTTTACGTGCAGACCGGAGCGGTCGATGAACTCGTTAAGACACATATCCGATCTCCAGCCTATCTTCTTGCATACCGGGTTTATTATCTTCTCAACGGCCTCGATGACCTTATTCCTGCTCTTGAAGTGGTTGACGATCACCACCTGTCCGCCCTTCTTGCAGACCCTGCTCACCTCCTCCATGAGCCGGTACGGATCAGGCACAACGCTCACGACGTGGGAGATGAAGACCTTGTCAAAGCTGTTGTCCTTAAAGCCCGTGTGCATGGCGTCCATGCTGAGGAGCTTGATGTGGTCAAGCCGATTTTCGCGTATCTTTTCCTTGGCCTTCTTGAGCATCTCCTGCGACAGGTCTATGCCCACCACGCGGCAGTGCCTCGGAAAGACCATGAACGACAGGCCAGTGCCTGCGCCCACGTCAAGGATCATGTCCCCGGGCTTTATGTCCATGTACGTTATGGCGTGCTTTATCCGAGGGTAGAAAAATCTTTTGAAAAGCGCGTCATAGACGTGCGAATATCCCGCATATATCTTTTTTATACTCTCGAGTTCCAAATAGGTACCGCCTCTACGGATGGTTTTAGTATCGTTTGACGAAAACAACAAGGTCATCCTCCTGTCCGTAAAACCCTCGTATGCGCGCCTCTTCGGTAAACCCGGCTTTCGCGTAAAAGGCCCGCGCCGCTCTGTAGTCGTCCCGGCCCGATGTGTTGGCCACGAGCAGACGGCAGCCCCGTCCACGAACTATCTCCTCGGTGCGGCCGATGAGCGCGCCTCCTACGCCTTTGCCCCGGGCGGATGACGCGACGATTATCCAGTAAAGGTCATACGTCCCTTGCGTAAGCGGGGTCGGTCCGTAACAAACATATCCCATAGGACGGCCGCCCAAGTCAACCGCGGCTATGAAGTTATAGTCGCTCTGCGCCGTGTCATTCAGATATATGTCAAGAAGCTCTCCGGCGCAAGCCTTTTCCTCGACGCTCAGGTTGTCCGTGGCGCCTATCATCGCGAGGATGGCGTCCCTGTGCGTTGCTTGAACCTTGACGATGCGGAACGCCGCGTCCATGCCGCGCCCGTCCGTTGAACCGTTAAACGGCAAGGGGCGCCGCCTCCTTCATCCGCTCTGAAGCATACCTTAACGCGGCCACGTTGACAATCTCGGATACGAGCCTCGGATAGTCAAACCCCGCGGCTCCTCCTGCGCGGGCAAATCCGGCGTCCGTGGATATGTCCGGGTTCGGATTCACCTCAAGCACCTTTATATTGCCGTCCTCGCCGAGGCGCATGTCCACCCGCGCATAGTCCCTGCACCCCATCGCATGATACGCCTTGATCGCCACTACCTGCAACTCGTCCCTCAGGGAATCAGGGACATGCGCCGGACAGACCGGCTTGGTCTTCTTATACAGCGGACTTTCCTGAATCCATTTTGCCTCGTAACAGCATATCTTAGGCGCATTCAACGGAAAATCAACAAACTCTATCTCCGAGGGGGGCAGGGCATAAGCCTCTTTGCCGTTGCCGAGTATCGCTATGTTGAACTCCCTGCCGTCGACGTACTCCTCGACTATCGCCGGCTGCCTGAACGCGCTCATAACGAACTCGACCCTTTTTTTAAGCTCCTTCATCGTCCCGACGACCGCGCCGGAGTCTATGCCGAGGGATGCGTCCTCGTGCAAAGGCTTTACGATGAGCGGGAACTTCAAGCCCCTTTTGAGCTTTGAAGGGGGCGCGTCTACGACGCAGTATTCCGGCGTCAGGATGTCCCTGCTCGCGAGTACGTCCTTGGTAAGCCCTTTATTGAGCGCAAGGCCGAGCGTCAAAGGCCCTGAACCGGTAAACCTCGCGCCGTAAAGCTCAAGGAGCGCGGCCACGTGCATTTCCAGGGCGCTCTTGCCGAAGGCGGCCTCGCACAGATTGAACACCAACGCCCCTTGAGGGACAGCCAACTCCTTTACAGCCTGAATAAGGGCGTCGAGGCCGCTGAAACCCGCGCCCTTGACCGCCACCAGCTCGGTAAGATACCCCTGTCCCTTGAGCGCCTCGTCAACCTCGGTTGCGGCGTGCACCTGCGCCAGCGCGTCCATGCCAGGGACCGGAAGGCCGTCGCCTATATCGTCATTGAAGATTATCTTTATCGCCGGTTGACTCATAAACGGTATCTCTTACGCGCCGCGTCAACCACAGAATTGACCAGTTCGGTAAACGTCATGCCGGCCGAGCGCGCGGCCTTCGGAAAACATGAATTGCAGTTCGGGTCCATCAATATGCCCGGGAGCGGGTTCAATTCTATCACGCCGGGCCGCCCATTGGAATCAAGACGTATATCTATCCTGCACCAGTCCTTTACGTCAAGGGCGCGATAAGCCGCAAGCGACAGTTCGTCAACGGCCTTTTTAAGAGGGGCGTCCACCTTTGCCGGACAACTGAATATGTCAAGCGGCGCGGACGGCGTATCGAGCACCCATTTGGCCTCGTAAGAGTATATGGGATTTATTCCTTCGGGCAAAGACGAATAGTTTATCTCGACGATGGGCAGGGTCCTCAGATCCTTGCCGTTGCCGAGCAACGCGACGGTAAACTCCCTGCCCGGCAAAAACTCCTCTATGAGCGCGGACTGCGAATACTCGCCTCTTACGCGCTCTATCCTGTCTCTCAGAGCCTCCTCGTCATGGACGATGGAGTCGTTCTTTACGCCCTTACTGGACCCCTCGAACAGAGGCTTTACTATCATCGGGAAGGAAAGGCTTTCAGCGATATCCGCTGTATAAACGTCGGTTACAACGAACCTTGGAGTGGCTATGCCGTGCCATGCAAGCACCTGTTTGGCGCGTCCCTTGTTGAGACACAGGCCGAGCGTGAGCGGGGACGAGCCTGTGTACGGGATGCGAAGCATGTCCATGATGGCAGGCAGCTGGGACTCCCTGCTTTCGCCCCATATACCCTCGGCCATGTTGAAGACCATGTCGGGCCGCGCTTTTCTGAGCTTCTCAAATGCGTCCTCGTCGGCCTCTATCATAAGAACGTCGCCGTGGCGCGCGCATAGAGCGTCCCTGACGTTTTCAATGGTCTCGATGTCGTCGCACTCGGCGTAAAAGTCCGGCGGCAGACCCTCGGTCTTGGGCAACTCTTTCTTGAGGTTGTATGTAAGGGCTATCTTCATAAAGGCCGTGAACCGTGACCGTTGACCGTAAAAGATTTCTCTTTCTCACAATCACGGTTCACGGTATTAAGGTTTCCTCTAAGGAAACTCTGATTAATTCTTATTTTGTCATTGCGAGCCCAGCACCACTTTGGATTACGAAAGCATGTTGTTTGATAAATTTTCTCGTGCAACAAAGTGGTGCTGGGCGCGGCAATCTCTAAGTTGTTGATTTCCTTGAAGACGAGA